>NZ_BAAATR010000013.1:0-27964 GCF_039533515.1 Kitasatospora cystarginea
CCTGGCCGCCGCACAGTCGGTCCAGAGCCGTCGCCGGCCTTGTCCGGACTGCGACCCGTCTCCGGTAGTTCCAACACGCCTGGCCAGGTTCCACCTACCATGTCCCGGCTCACACGCGAGCCCCGGCACTGGGTGCTCAGCTCGCCAAGTGCCGCGCTCACTGGCCAACTGAAGCGCTCGGTCACATCCGCGGCGGCGGCCGAGCCGGCTAGTTGTTGCATGAATGTTCCGCACTGCGTATATTCATGCCAAGCTGCTGAGGAGGAACGTCATGGCTTTGCGCGTCGCCGTCGCCGGCGCCAGTGGGTACGCGGGTGGTGAGGTGCTGCGCCTCCTGCTCGGGCATCCGGAGGTGGAGATCGGTGCGCTGACCGGCGGGTCGAACGCCGGCACCCGGTTCGGCGAGCTGCAGCCGCACCTGCTGCCGCTGGCCGACCGGGTGCTGGAGCCGACCACGCCCGAGGTGCTGGCCGGGCACGACGTGGTGTTCCTCGGGCTGCCGCACGGGCAGTCCGCGGCGGTCGCCGAATCGCTCGGCGAGGACGTGCTGGTGGTGGACTGCGGCGCGGACTTCCGGCTGAAGGACGCGGCCGTCTGGGAGAAGTTCTACGGCTCCCCGCACGCGGGCACCTGGCCGTACGGCCTGCCCGAGCTGCCGGGCCACCGGGCCGCGCTCAAGGGCACCAAGCGGATCGCCGTCCCGGGCTGCTACCCGACGGCCGTATCGCTGGCGCTGTTCCCGGCGTACGCTGCGAGGTTGGCGGAGCCGGAGGCGGTGGTCGTGGCGGCCTCGGGCACCTCCGGCGCGGGCAAGGCGGTCAAGCCGCACCTGCTCGGCAGCGAGGTGATGGGGTCGATGAGCCCGTACGGCGTCGGCGGCGGGCACCGGCACACGCCGGAGATGGCGCAGAACCTGGCCCCGGTCGCGGGGGAGCCGGTCACCGTCTCGTTCACCCCGACCCTGGCCCCGATGCCGCGCGGCATCCTCGCCACCTGCTCGGCCAAGGCCAAGCAGGGCACCACCGCCGAACAACTGCGCGAGGCGTACGCGGCGGCCTTCGCGGGCGAGCCCTTCGTCCGCCTGTTGCCCGAGGGGCAGTGGCCGCAGACCAGCGCGGTCTACGGCTCCAACGCCGCGCTGATCCAGGTCGCCCTGGACGAGCACGCCGGGCGGATCATCGCGATCAGCGCGATCGACAACCTGGTGAAGGGCACCGCCGGCGGCGCGGTGCAGAGCATGAACATCGCCCTCGGCCTGCCGGAAGAGCTGGGCCTGTCCGTGAACGGAGTCGCACCGTGACAAGCAGTCGGAACGTGGGCGTGACCGCGGCGAAGGGCTTCCGCGCCGCCGGTGTCACCGCCGGGATCAAGGCCTCCGGTACCCCCGACCTGGCCCTGGTGGTCAACGACGGGCCGTTGCTCGCCGCCGCCGGCGTCTTCACCTCCAACCGGGTCAAGGCGGCCCCCGTCCTGTGGTCCGAGCAGGTGCTCAAGGGCGGCCGGGTCTGTGCCGTCATCCTCAACTCCGGTGGCGCCAACGCGTGTACGGGACCGCTCGGGTTCCAGGACACCCATGCGACGGCCGAGAAGGTGGCCGAGGAACTGAAGCTCAACGCGGCCGAGGTGGCCGTCGCCTCGACCGGTCTGATCGGCGTCCGGCTGCCGATGGACGTCCTGCTGCCCGGCGTCGAAATGGCTGTGCGGACGCTCGGTGAGGACGGCGGCGAGGCGGCCGCGATCGCCATCAAGACCACCGACACCGTGCACAAGACGGCCCAGGTGGCCGGGGACGGCTGGACGGTCGGCGGGATGGCCAAGGGCGCCGGCATGCTCGCGCCGGGCCTGGCCACCATGTTGGTGGTGCTCACCACTGACGCCGCGGTGGACAGCGAGGGCCTCGACGAGGCACTGCGCGCCGCGACCCGCACCACCTTCGACCGGGTGGACTCCGACGGCTGCATGTCCACCAACGACACCGTGCTGCTGCTGGCCTCCGGCGCCTCCCGGATCACGCCGGAGGCGGGCGAGTTCGCCGAGGCGGTGCGCACCGTCTGCGATGACCTGGCCCGGCAGCTGATCGGCGACGCCGAGGGTGCCAGCAAGGACATCCGGATCGACGTGGTCAACGCCGCCACCGAGCAGGAGGCGGTGGACGTCGCCCGGACAATCGCCCGCAACAACCTGCTCAAGTGCGCCATCCACGGCGAGGACCCCAACTGGGGCCGGGTGCTGGCCGCGATCGGCACCACCTCCGCCGCCTTCGACCCGGACGCCCTGGACGTCGCCATCAACGGCGTCTGGGTCTGCCGGGGAGGCAGCGTCGGCGAGGACCGCGACCTGGTGAGCATGAAGGACCGGGAAGTGGTCATCACCGCCGACCTGAACGCCGGTCAGGCCGCCGCCACCGTGTGGACCAACGACCTCACCGCCGACTACGTGCACGAGAACAGCGCCTACTCCACCTGAGCCGGGGGACACCACCGTGCAGATCGCACCCAAGGGCGAACAGGCCCGCAACAACACCGCACTGCCCAAGGCGATGACGCTGATCGAGGCGCTGCCCTGGCTGGAGCGCTTCCACGGCAAGACCGTAGTGATCAAGTTCGGCGGCAACGCCATGGTGGACGAGGATCTCAAGGCGGCCTTCGCCCAGGACGTGGTCTTCCTGCGCTACGCCGGGCTGCACCCGGTCGTGGTACACGGCGGCGGCCCGCAGATCAGCGCGCAGCTGGACCGGCTGGGCCTGGAGACCTCCTTCACCAACGGCCTGCGGGTCACCACCCCGGAGACGATGGACGTGGTCCGGATGGTGCTGGCCGGCCAGGTGCAGCGCGAGCTGGTCGGGCTGCTGAACGAGCACGGCCCGTTCGCGGTCGGCCTGACCGGCGAGGATGCGCACACCATGACCGCCGTCAAGCGGTACGCGGTGGTGGACGGTGAGCAGGTGGACATCGGCCTGGTCGGGGACATCGTCAACATCGAGGCCGGCGCGGTGAAGGCGCTGATCGCGGACGGCCGGATCCCGGTCATCTCCAGCATCGCGCGCGGCGCCGACGGCCACGTCTACAACATCAACGCCGACACCGCCGCCTCCGCGCTCGCGGCCGCGCTCGGTGCGGAGATGCTGGTGGTCCTCACCGACGTCGAGGGGCTGTACGCGGACTGGCCGAACTCGGACGACGTGATCAGCCAGCTCAGCGCGAGCGAGCTGGAGAAGATGCTGCCGGACCTGGCCAGCGGGATGCTCCCCAAGATGGAGGGCTGTCTGCGGGCGGTGCGCTCGGGCGTGGGCACCGCGCGAGTACTGGACGGGCGGGTGCAGCACTCGCTGCTCCTGGAGATCTTCACCGACGAGGGCATCGGCACCATGGTCGTCCCGGACGACGAGGCGAGCGTGCTCGGGGGACTGGCATGACGAGCAACTCCGAACTCACCCGGCGCTGGCAGCACGCGCTGATGAACAACTACGGCACCCCCAGGATCCCACTGGTGCGCGGCGCCGGCGCCAAGGTCTGGGACGCCGACGGCAGGGAGTACCTGGACCTGGTCGGCGGGATCGCGGTGAACGCGCTCGGCACCGGACACGCGGCAGTGGTCGAGGCGGTCACCCGGCAGATCGGGCAGCTCGGCCACGTCTCCAACCTGTTCCTGGCCGAGCCGACGGTGCGGCTGGCCGAGCGGCTGATCGGGCTGTTCGGGCGCGAGGGCCGGGTGTTCTTCTGCAACTCGGGCGCCGAGGCCAACGAGGCCGCCTTCAAGATCAGCCGGCTCACCGGCCGCACCCACCTGGTCTCCGCCCAGGGCGCCTTCCACGGCCGGACCATGGGCGCGCTGGCACTCACCGCGCAGCCCGCCAAACAGGACCCGTTCCGCCCGCTGCCCGGGGACGTCACCCATGTTCCCTTCGGCGACATCGAGGCGCTGCGCGCGGCCGTCACCTCCGACACCGCCGCCGTGTTCCTGGAGCCGATCCAGGGTGAGAACGGCGCGATCCCGCTGCCGCCGGGCTATCTGAGGGCGGCTCGCGAAATCACCCGGGCCACCGGGACCCTGCTGGTGCTGGACGAGGTGCAGACCGGCGTCGGCCGCACCGGCCACTGGTTCGCCCACCAGGCCGAGGAGGGCGTCGACCCGGACATCGTCACCCTCGCCAAGGGCCTCGGCGGCGGGCTGCCGATCGGCGCGACCGTCGCCTTCGGCGCGGCGGCCGAACTGCTCCAGCCGGGCCAGCACGGCACCACCTTCGGTGGGAACCCGGTGGCCGCGGCCGCGGGCCTCGCGGTGCTGGACACCATCGAGGCCGAGGGCCTGCTGGAGCACGTCCAGAAGATCGGCGAACGGTTGCGCGCCGGGGTCGAGGCGATCGGCGATCCGCTCGTCTCGCACGTCAGGGGCGCCGGGCTGCTGCTGGGCATCGTGCTGACCGAGCCGGTCGCGGCACAGGTCCAGGCGGTGGCGCAGCAGACCGGGTTCCTGGTGAACGCGGCGGTGGCGGACGCGGTGCGGCTGGTTCCGCCACTGGTGCTGACCGAGCAGGAGGCGGACGACTTCCTCGCCGCCCTGCCGGAGATCCTGCGCACCGTGCGAGTCGCCGCCCCCGACGCGAAGCACGGCGCGTAGTCCGGGAGAATTATCAGTATGACCGTATCCCGACCCGACCAGCCCGCCGCCGGTCCGACGCCGCAGGTCCCGCAGACCCGTACGGCCAGGCACCGCCGGATCGTGGACCTGTTGACCCGTCAGCCCGTCCGCTCGCAGAGCCAGCTGGCCAAACTGCTGGCCGATGACGGACTCGTGGTCACCCAGGCCACCCTCTCCCGGGACCTGGACGAGCTGGGTGCGGTGAAGATCCGCAACCGGGATGGCGCGCTCATCTACGCCGTCCCGGCCGAGGGTGGTGACCGTACGCCGCGCGCGCCGATGGGGGAGTCCGCCAGCGAGGGCCGGATGGCCCGGCTGGCCGGCGAACTGATGGTGTCCGCGACGGCCTCCGGCAACCTGGTCGTACTGCGCACTCCGCCGGGCGCGGCGCAGTTCCTGGCCTCGGCGATCGACCAGGCGGAGGTGTTCGAGATCATCGGCACCATCGCGGGTGACGACACCGTGCTGCTGATCAGCCGTGACCCCTCCGGTGGCCAGGCCCTGGCCGACCACCTGATGCTACTGGCCCAGTCCAAGGCCCAGTAGCGGCTGCGCCGGCCGACCCGGGACCGCCCAGGAGCCCTGTGCTCCTGGGCGGTCCGCGTTTTCGGCCCACCACTCGGGCGGGCGGACGAATAGTTTTGATTTCCATACGAGGTCATGCATACTTATACCCATCACCGTATGGGGCGCGCACCTGCCGCCGACCCACCCGTTCGCACTGTTGTGAAGGAGAAAGCCGTGACCGAGCGCGTCGTACTCGCCTACTCGGGCGGTCTGGACACGTCCGTCTGCATCGGCTGGATCGCCGAGGAGACGGGCGCCGAGGTCATCGCCGTCGCCGTCGACGTCGGCCAGGGTGGCGAGGACCTCGAGGTCATCCGTCAGCGCGCGCTGGACTGCGGTGCGGTCGAGGCCGAGGTCGCGGACGCCCGTGAGGAGTTCGCCGACGAGTACTGCCTGCCGGCGCTCAAGGCCAACGCCCTCTACCAGGGCCAGTACCCGCTGGTCTCCGCGCTTTCCAGGCCGGTGATCGTCAAGCACCTGGTCGCCGCCGCGCAGAAGCACGGCGCCACCACCGTCGCCCACGGCTGCACCGGCAAGGGCAACGACCAGGTCCGCTTCGAGGTCGGCATCAACTCCCTTGCCCCCGCCCTGAAGTGCATCGCCCCGGTGCGCGACTACGCGATGACCCGGGACAAGGCGATCGCCTTCGCCGAGTCCAAGGGCCTGCCGATCGCGACCACCAAGAAGTCCCCGTACTCGATCGACCAGAACGTCTTCGGGCGGGCCGTCGAGACCGGCTTCCTGGAGGACATCTGGAACGCCCCGATCGAGGACGTCTACGAGTACACCCAGAACCCGGCCACCGCGCGCGAGGCCGACGAGGTCGTCATCACCTTCGAGGCGGGCGTCCCGGTCGCGATCGACGGCAGGAAGGTGACCGTCCTCCAGGCGATCGAGGAGCTCAACAAGCGGGCCGGCACCCAGGGCATCGGCCGCCTCGACATGGTCGAGGACCGGCTGGTCGGCATCAAGTCCCGGGAGATCTACGAGGCTCCCGGTGCGATCGCCCTGATCACTGCTCACCAGGCGCTGGAGAACGTCACCGTCGAGCGCGAACTCGCCCGCTACAAGCGGCAGGTGGAGCAGCGCTGGGCCGAACTCGTCTACGACGGCCTGTGGTTCTCCCCGCTCAAGCGCGCCCTGGACGGCTTCGTCAACGAGGCCAACCAGCACGTCAGCGGCGAGATCCGGATGGTGCTGCACGGCGGCCGCGCGGTGGTCAACGGTCGCAAGTCGGACCAGTCGCTGTACGACTTCAACCTCGCCACCTACGACACCGGCGACACCTTCGACCAGTCGATGTCCAAGGGCTTCATCGAGATCTTCGGGATGTCCTCGAAGATCGCCGCCCGCCGCGACCTGGCCTGATCCCTCCCCCACACCCGGTCCCGGCTGCACCCCCACGCAGCCGGGGCCGCCCCCTACCCCGCAGAAGGAGCCCCGCGATGTCGTCCGACCAGCCCTACTCGGGAGTCACTGATGTCCGTCTCTGGGGCGCGCGCTTCGCCGACGGTCCCTCCGAGGCGCTGGCCAAGCTCTCCGCCTCCGTCCACTTCGACTGGCGGCTCGCGCCGTACGACGTCGCAGGCTCCAAGGCGCACGCCCGGGTGCTGCACAAGGCCGGCCTGCTGAGCGAGGACGAGCTGGCCGCCATGCTGGCCGGTCTGGAGCAGCTGCTCGCCGACGTCGCCTCGGGTGCCTTCACCGGCACCGTCGCCGACGAGGACGTGCACACCGCCCTGGAGCGCGGCCTGCTGGAGCGGCTCGGCGCCGAACTGGGTGGCAAGCTCCGCGCCGGCCGCTCGCGCAACGACCAGATCGCCACCCTGTTCCGGATGTACCTGCGGGACCACGCGAAGACCATCGGTGGGCTGGTGCTGGACCTCCAGTACGCCCTGGTGAACCTCGCCGAGGCGCACCCCGACACCGCGATGCCGGGCCGCACCCACCTCCAGCACGCCCAGCCGGTGCTCTTCGCCCACCACGTCCTCGCGCACGCGCAGGCCCTCGGTCGGGACGCCGAGCGGCTGCGCCAGTGGGACGCCCGCACCGCCGTCTCCCCGTACGGCTCCGGCGCGCTGGCCGGCTCCTCGCTCGGCCTGGACCCGCAGGCGGTCGCCGCCGACCTCGGCTTCGAGGGCGGCTCGGTGGCGAACTCCATCGACGGGACCGCCTCGCGCGACTTCGTCGCCGAGTTCGCCTTCATCACGGCCATGATCGGGATCAACCTCTCCCGGATCGCCGAGGAGGTGATCATCTGGAACACCAAGGAGTTCGGCTTCATCACGCTGCACGACGCCTTCTCCACGGGCTCCTCGATCATGCCGCAGAAGAAGAACCCGGACATCGCCGAGCTGGCCCGGGGCAAGTCCGGCCGGCTGATCGGCAACCTGACCGGCCTGCTGGCCACCCTGAAGGCACTGCCGCTCGCCTACAACCGGGACCTCCAGGAGGACAAGGAGCCGGTCTTCGACTCCTGCGACACCCTCGAGGTCCTGCTGCCCGCCTTCACCGGCATGATGGCCACCCTCACCGTGCACCGCGAGCGCCTGGAGGAGCTGGCGCCGGCCGGGTTCTCGCTGGCCACCGACATCGCCGAGTGGCTGGTCCGGCAGGGTGTGCCGTTCCGGGTGGCGCACGAGGTGGCCGGGGCCTGTGTGAAGGTCTGCGAGTCCCAGGGCATCGAGCTCGCCGACCTGACGGACGCCCAGTTCGCCGAGATCTCCCCCCACCTCACGCCCGATGTCCGCTCGGTCCTCACCGTCCACGGCGCCATCGCCTCGCGCAACGCCCGCGGCGGTACCTCGCCTTCCGCAGTCGCCGCCCAGCTGGCCGAGCTCAAGGCCGACCTCGCCGTGCAGGCCGCCTGGCTCAAGGGCTGACCCGCACGGAGCAGTACCCACCGGGAAGCACCGGCCCGCCGAGGCGGGAGGGGCTCCCCGGCGGCGCGGGGCACCGCGCTAAGGGGGCACCCCGGCCGAAGACGGGGGTGGAAGGCTCCCGCCCGCACCCGGCCTCGGTGACCGGCTCGCACCCCGCCCCTCCCGCAGGGGCGGTGCGCACCGCTTCGCCGCAGGAATCGTGCGGGCGGGAGCCTTCCTCCCCCAGCCTTCGGCCTTGGGGGTCCCCCCGGCCGGAGGCTGGGGGATGGGGCTCCCCGGCCGAAGGCTGGGGGAAGGGCGCCCCCCTTCGCAGCGCTCCCCGCGCCCCCCGGCTGCGCTCCGGGCCGTTCCCCCCTAATGGGTTTTCCCGAGCAGCCGAGCGTCCCGCCGCATCCGATACTCGACCCATGGGTGCCAGAGCCGTCGCAGCACTCCGAAGAGGGTTCCGAGGCCAGCTGATCACCCCGGGCGACCCGGAGTACGACACGGCCCGAGCCGTGTGGAACGGCGCGATCGACCGGCACCCCGCACTGATCGCCCGCTGCACCGGCACCCCGGACGTCCTGCTGGCCGTCGAGGTGGCCCGCGAGTACGGGCTGTGGCCGACGATCCGTGGCGGCGGCCACAGCGTCGCCGGCCTCGCGGTCTGCGACGGCGGCCTGCTGATCGACCTCTCGCGGATGCGCGGCGTCCGGGTGGACTCCGGCCGTCGGATCGCGCACGCCGGTCCGGGCGCCACTTGGGCCGAGTTCGACCAGGAGACCCAGCGCCACGCCCTGGCGACCCCGGGCGGGCTGGTGTCCGGCAGCGGGATCGCCGGCACAACCCTCGGCGGAGGCTTCGGCTGGCTCAGCCGGGCCTACGGGCTGACCTGCGACAACCTGTTGGAGGCCGAGCTGGTGACCGCCGACGGACGGGTGGTCACGGCGAGCGCGGCACTGCACCCGGACCTGTTCCGGGGCATCCGGGGCGGCGGCGGCAACTTCGGCGTCGTCACCTCCCTGTCCTACCGGCTGCACCCGGTCGGCCCGCAGGTGCTCTGCGGCGAGCTGTACTTCGCGGCCGACGAGGCTCCGCAGGTGCTCCGTGCCGTCCGCACCCAGCTACGCGGTGCCCCCGACCAGCTGGGTGCCGTCTGCCTGCTCGGCACCGCACCGGCCGCACCCCACCTGCCCGCCCGACTGGCCGGCACCCCGGTCGTCCGGATCGGGCTGTGCCACGCCGGCCGACCCGAACGCGCGCGGGGCGCGGTGGCACCGCTGCGCGCCCTGCCCGGCGTACTCGCGGACACGATCCAGCTGCGCCCCTACACCGTGTGGCAGCGGACGCTGGACCCGGGGCGCGGCCCGGGTGCCCGCAACTACTGGAAGTCCGAGTACCTCTCCACCCTGGACGACCGCGCGATCGCCACCCTCACCGAGCACTTCGCGCGGATCACCTCACCGTCCTCCGAGATCCAGCTCGTCTTCCTCGGCGGCGCCATCGCCCGGGTCGGCCCCGACGACACCGCCTACACCCACCGCTCGGCGCCCTACCTGCTCAGCATCAACTCCCGCTGGGAGCACTCCGAGGAGGACCCCGGGCACACCGCCTGGACCAGAGGGCTGTGGAGCGCGATGCGGGCCTTCTCCTCCGGCGGAGGGTATGTGAACTTCCTCGGCCAGGAGGGCCCGGCACGGGTCCTGGAGGCGTACGGACCGGTGAAGTACCGGCAGCTCACCGCGCTCAAGGACGTCTGGGACCCGGGCAACCTGTTCCGCGTCAACCAGAACATCCCGCCCAGCTACTGACCGGGTGACCCGCCGTCACCGGCCGGGCCGACGGTCGGTCATACCGGGTGTGATCCCCGTCGCCGAGCTGCACCCCGCCTTCGCCCCGCTCGCCGCCGTGCTGGCACACCGGCACCGCCTCGACCCGCAGGACCTGGAACAGGAGGTCTGGCTGCGGGTGCTGGAACGGGCCGCCGACGGCACCCTGCCCCGTGACCGCGTCTCCTGGGTCCGGGCGCTCACCGTCCAGCTGACCGTCCAGCACACCGCCCGGTCGCCGCAGCCCCACCGGAGCGTGCGGCCGGTGCCCTCCGCCGAGGAGCAGCTGCTGACCGCCTACCGCCACCGCGCCGTACGGCGGGCGCTGGCCCGGCTGCCCGGACGCTGCCCCGAGCTGCTCACCGCACTGTCCGAGTCACCCGAACTGACGTACCAGCAGCTGGCGGAACGGCTTTGCCTGCCGAGGGGCAGCATTGGGCCGATCCGGTCACGCTGCCTGGGGTGCCTGCGGGCGCTGCTGTACAGCCACCGGCCGGAACGGCCGTCGGAGACCGGCTGGTGACGTCTGAGTGACGCTCACCACGTCGGGCATCCGGAAGGTTGAGATCCGGGGACGGCTGGGTAGAGCCGTGGCTAACGTCCTCCTTGACGGTGGCCGAGGCGGCCGGATACTGAGCGTGAGCGAGGGCCGGGCTCCGGAGACCGCGGGGTGCGGCGCTGCGCGACCCCCGGTCAGGGCCGATCCCCGTCCGGGGCACACCTCCGGCAGAGCACCCGGTGCCGCACCCACACCCGGCACCCGGGAACCAACGATGGGGAGGCCCCCGCACATGGGCATGAGCGTGATCATTTCGGTGGCGACCGAGGACGACGCGGAGCAGATCCTCAAGCTCCAGTACCTCGGCTACCAGAGCGAGGCCGAGCTGTACGGAGACTGGGGCATCGAGCCGCTGACGCAGACGCTGGGCAGCCTGCGGGCCGAACTCTCCGATCGGCACGTGCTGGTGGCCAAGCTGGGCGACGAGGTCGTCGGCACCGTCCGCGGCCGGGTGGAGGAGAACGGGGTCGCCCGGGTCGCCCGCCTGGTGGTCCACCCCCGGATGCAGCGCCACGGCCTCGGCGGCCGCCTGCTGGACGCCGTCGAACGGCAGCTGCTGGACCGGCACGACGTACGCTCCTTCGAACTCTCCACCGGACACCGCAGCCTCGCCAACCTCCGCCTCTACGCCCGGCACGGCTACCGCCAGCGGGAGGTCACCGAGGTGAGCCGCCGACTGAGCGTGGTCGCCCTGGAGAAGCCGGTGCACTCGGAGTACGCCGCCACCGCCTGAACGCCGGCGGCCGACGGCCGGGCGGCGGTGCCCGTACGGACCGCCCGACCGTGCCTTCTGAGACAGTTCCCGGCAGCGCCCGGTCCCTGTGGACCGGGCGCTTGGGCTTGTGCCGTCAGGATCCTTCGCCTTGCAACCACTGGGTCGTGTCCGCAATGCGGACGGCTGGTCCTGGTAATTGGGACCCGGTGCATATGTCTGATTTACTAGCACCCATGACTGCGACAACGACCTGCACCCCCTCCGGCACCGTGCCGGCAGGTGAGCGCTGCATGTGCTGTCGAATGTGTCACTGCTGAGGGTCACCGCCCCTGCTCGCGCCCCGAAGCGAGCCCCGCTGAAGCGGCTCCACGCGCCCGTACCGCGGCGCTGCCGCACACCTTTTGGATCCGGACCCGTAAGGGCCATGCCCACGCGCGTCCCCGCCTGCCGGCGGCCACGATCGAGGTGTGGCAGCGGGACCCCCACCCCCCTTCACAGGCGTGCCCGAGGCATGCCGCTCACCGCCACCGGCGCGCCGGCCATCAGCCGTGCGCCCCCGACCAACGGAAGCAGCTGTGATCACCACCAAGGACCTGACGAAGGTCTACCGCTCCAGGGGCCGCGAGGTCACCGCCCTCGACGGAGTCGACCTGCACGTGAGGGAGGGCGAGGTCTACGGCGTCGTCGGTACCAGCGGCGCGGGCAAGAGCACCCTCATCCGCTGCGTGAACATGCTGGAGCGCCCGAGCTCGGGCAGCGTCACCGTGGACGGTGTCGAGCTCAACGCGCTGCCCGGCCAGGAGCACCGGGCCGGCCGCGACCTGCGCGAGGCCCGCCGCCGGATCGGCATGGTGTTCCAGCACTTCAACCTGCTCTCCTCGCGGACCGTCCAGCAGAACGTCGAACTCCCGCTGGAGATCATCGGGCTGGACCGCACCCAGCGCCACCGCAAGGCCGCCGAACTGCTCGACCTGGTCGGTCTCGCCGACAAGGCCCGCAACTACCCCGGCCAGCTCTCCGGCGGCCAGAAGCAGCGCGTCGGCATCGCCCGCGCACTGGCCGGCGACCCCAAGGTGCTGCTCTCCGACGAGGCCACCTCCGCGCTCGACCCGGAGACCACCCGCTCCATCCTGTCCCTGCTGCGCGACCTCAACCGGCAGCTCGGCCTCACCGTCCTGCTGATCACCCATGAGATGGACGTGATCAAGTCCGTCTGCGACTCCGCCGCCCTGATGCGCGGCGGCAAGGTGATCGAGTCCGGCGGGCTCACCGAGCTGCTCGCCACCCGGAACTCCGAACTGGCCCGCGAGCTCTTCCCGCTCGGCGAGTTCGGCCACGGGCAGCCCGGCAACACCGTGGTGGAGATCACCTTCCAAGGTGACACCTCCGCCCAGCCCTTCGTCTCCCAGCTGGCCCGCACCTACCAGATCGACATCAACATCCTCGGTGCCGCCGTGGAGCACATCGGTGGCCGGATGGTCGGCCGGATGAGGGTCGAACTGCCCGGCGGCCACCAGGAGAACGTGGTGCCGATCGGCTTCCTGCGCGAGCAGGGCCTGCAGGTGGAGACCGTGAACGAGGCGAACGGAGCCGTGGCATGACCTGGGACCAGATGCAGGAACTGATGTGGCCCGCCACCGCCGAGACCTTCCAGATGGTCGGCGTCGCCACCCTCGCCACCATCCTGCTCGGGCTGCCGCTGGGCCTGCTGCTGGTGCTCACCGACAAGGGCGGCGCGCTGCAGAACGGCCCGGTCAACCGGGTGATCGGCGCGATAGTCAACGTCGGCCGCTCGCTGCCGTTCATCATCCTGATGGTCGCTCTGCAGCCCTTCACCAAGGGAGTGACCGGCACCACCATCGGCTGGCAGGCCGCGTCCGTGCCGCTGACCGTCGGCGCCATCCCGTTCTTCGCCCGCCTGGTCGAGACCGCGGTCCGCGAAGTGGACAAGGGCCTGCTGGAGGCCGTCCACGCGATGGGCGGCGGCACCTGGACCGCGATCCGCAAGGTGCTGCTCCCCGAGTCGCTGCCCGCGCTGGTCTCCTCCGCCACCACCACGATCATCGCGCTGATCGGCTTCTCCGCGATGGCCGGCACGGTCGGCGGCGGGGGACTCGGCACCCTCGCCGTCAACTACGGCTACCAGCGTTTCGAGACCGCCTTCATGTGGGTCATCGTCGCCGAGCTGGTGGTGATCGTGATGGCGATCCAGCTGATCAGCGACCTCATCGTGCGGCGGCTGGCCGACCGCGGCGGCTTCGGCGGCACCACCCGCCTGCTGCGCTCGCGCCGCACCGAGCTCACCGAGGAAGAGGAAGAGCTCGCCCTGCCCCACTGACCACGCCGTCTGCCCTCCGGGGCAGGCCGCGCGCCCCAGGCCACCGGGCCATCCTCCCGGTGGGCCGTCCGCTCCATGGAGAAAGGCACTTTTCGTGCGTAACGTCCTGAAGTCCACCGCCGTCATCGCCACCGCGGGCCTCGCCCTCACGCTGACCGCCTGCAGCAGCGGCTCCTCGTCCGCCGGCTCCTCGCCGGACCAGCCGCTCACCGTGATCGCCAGCCCTACCCCGCACGCCCAGATCCTGGACTACGTGAAGCAGAACCTGGCCGACAAGGCCGGGCTGAAGCTGGACGTCAAGGTGGTCACCGACTACGTGACCCCGAACACGGCCGTCCAGGACGGCTCGGCCGACGCCAACTTCTTCCAGCACGTCCCGTACCTGGAGGACTTCAACAAGAAGCACGGCACCGACATCGTCTCCGTCGAGCCGGTGCACCTGGAGCCGCTCGGCCTGTACTCCAAGAAGGCCAAGTCCGTCGCCGACCTGTCCAACGGCGCCACCGTCGGCCTGCCCAACGACGCCACCAACGAGGGCCGCGCGCTCAAGCTGCTCGCCGCCGAGAACGTCATCAAGCTGAAGGACGGCGCCGGCACCTCCGCCACCCCGGCCGACATCGCCGACAACCCGAAGAACCTGAAGTGGAAGGAGCTGGACGCCGCCCAGCTGCCCCGCTCCCTCGGCGACCTGGACGCCGCGGTCATCAACGGCAACTACGCGATCGACTCCGGCCTGACCCCTGCCAAGGACGCCATCCTGCTGGAGAAGGCCGAGGGCAACCCGTACGCCAACATCCTCGCGGTGAAGAAGGGGCACGAGAACGACCCCCGGGTGGTGAAGCTGGCTCAGCTGCTGCACTCGGCCGAGGTCAAGAAGTACATCGACGACACCTTCAAGGGCTCGGTCGTCCCCGCCTTCTGATAGTTCGTATCAACTGCTCCACTGCGGTAGTTTGCCCACGGCCGACGGGCTTGCCGCGTCGGCGCCGATGCGCCGGCAGGCGGGTCGGACAGCCGGGCCCCCACGGACCACGTGCGGGGCCCGGTCGGGCAATATGCAGGTGGGACGGCCGCAGGGCACCGGAACTGACGGGCCGTCGCCGGATTTGCCGGTACGCTGACCTGGCCGAGTGCGGCTGGGGCGTACGGTGTGTCCACGACCCGGCGAGGAGAGACGGCATGGCAGCGAGCTTCCCCGAGACCGCCATCAGCACCGAGAGGCTGCTGTTGCGCCCCCTTGCGGACGAAGACGCCCCGGGCCTGGTCGCGATGATGGACGACGAGCCGGTGCACACCTGGACCGCCATCCCGCAGCCGTTCACCGAGGCCCACGCCACGGAGTGGATCCGCACCCTCGCCCCTGCCCGCCGGGCCGAAGGACGCGGAATCTCCTTCGCTGTCGCCGAGCACCTGACCCAGCGCCTGGTCGGCGTGGTCGAACTGCGCGGCACCGATTGGCGGCTGCGCTCCACCGAGGCCAGCTGCGTCATCGCCGCCTGGGCCCGCGGCGAGGGCTACGCCCCCGAGGCCCTGCTCGGCGTGGCCCAGTGGCTCTTCGAGGACCGCGGTTTCCTGCGCCTGGAACTGCGTACCGCCGCCGGCAACACCGCCGCCCAGCAGGCCGCCCAGAAGATGGGCTGCATCAGCGAGGGCGTACTGCGCAGTGCCTGGATAGTCCGCGGCGGCGACTGGACCGCCTCGGCCAGGCCGCCGGCCGGGTCCCCCGAGGACGAGAGCCGCAGCGACCTGATCCTGTGGAGCCTGCTGCCCGAGGACTTGGAGAGTGCCCAGGACGACAGCTGGGCCCAGCAGCGGTACGTGCTCCGCGACTGAACCGACGGCCGGGAGCGGACTGACGGTCGGGAGCGAACCAACCGTTCACCGTCCGGACGCGCACAGGTGTGCAGGTTGGCGACAGCGGACGGAGCGCACCCGGTAGCCTCTGCACCGGGACGGAGCGCAGATGGTCCGGACCAGTGTGCGTGGGGCGGACAGCGCCTCGGGGCGGAACATGCGAGGGAGAAAAGCCGCAGATGGCTGACCGGATCACGGTCATCGGGTGGGACGGCACGCCGCTGACGGAGGCGGCCGCCTCGGCACTGGCGGGGGCGACCCTGGTCGCCGGCGCCCCTTATCAACTGGCAGCGCTGCCGGTACCGGCGGACGCCGAGCGGATCGTGCTCGGCAGCATCGCGGCCGCCGCCCGGAAGATCGCAGAACACCGCGGCACCGTCGTGGTGGTCGCCGAGGGCGATCCCGGGTACTTCGGTGTGGTCCGCGCCCTGCGCAGCCCCGAGTACGGCCTGGAACTCGAGGTGCTGCCCGCCGTCTCCTCGGTGGCCGCCGCCTTCGCCAGGGCCGGGATGCCCTGGGAGGACGCCCAGGTGGTCTCCACCCACGGCGGACGCCTTCGCCGCGCGGCCAACGTCTGCCGGGCCAACCCCAAGGTCGCCGTGCTCACCACCTCGGATGCGGGCCCGAGCGAACTGGCCCTGATGCTCCGCGGCGTGCACCGCACCTTCGTGGTCTGCGAGGCGCTCGGTACCCCGGACGAGGACGTCACCGTGCTGACCTCCGAGCGGGTGCCGGACCACGTCTGGCGCGACCCCTCGGTGGTACTGGTGATCGGCGGCGGAAGCCAGGTCCAGACCGTGGACGAGACGGCCGGCTGGCTGGCCGGGAAGCCCCTCGGATTCCCTGGACCGGCGCGCGGCTGGGCGCTGCCCGCCGACGCGTACGCGGGCGTGGATCGCGGCGCATCCGCAGCGGATGCCGGCGGGCGCGCGCTGCCCCCGCACCTCCGTGCGCTGGCGGTGGCACGGTTGGGCCCGGTCCCGGGCGACCTGGTCTGGGCGGTCGGGGCGGCCAGCGGCGCCCTGGCGGTCGAGATCGCCCGGTTCGGCGCGGCCGTGGTCGCCGTAGAGGCCGATCGCTCGGCCTGCGCCCAGATCGCGGTCAATGCCCGCCGCTACGGGGTCGAGGTGGAGGCCGTCCACGGTGTCGGCCACGAGGTACTGGGCGGACTGCCCGAGCCGGACGCCGCGGTGGTCGAGGCGGGCGGCGCCGAGGCCGTCCGCGCCGTGGTCACCCGCCGTCCCGGGCGGTTGGTCGCGGTGGCCCACACGCTCGCCGAGGCCGAGGAGATCCACGAGGTCCTCTCCGGCGCGGGCTACCAGGTGGACGGCGCACTTCTGCAGTCCGCGCCGCTCGCCATCGGGCGCGGCGCGGCGGCGGGCCTGTCCATCGGCACAGGGGAGCAGGGCTTGATGCTCTGGGGTGAGCAGGGTTCCTGACCCTTCGTACCGTCCACACCCTCCCTGCACGGTTTGTCCGCTCCATGGACGTTTTCCGGCCGCTTTCCGGCGACTCTCGGGCTGCTCCCCGGTTGGTGGGCGGTGATTCCGATCGCATCCGGTCATGGATTCGAGAGCCTGTCAGTCGTGGCCGGTAGGGTGGCGTCCTGGCTGTGCCCGATGATCGGTGGGTCGTGCCCTGTTCGGTACGTTTGTCACCTTTTTGACGTGGTGCAAGCCACATCGGTCCGGAGTGCGGACATTCGACGCGGCCCGTGCCGGGCCGGAAGAATGCCGTAGGGTCCGGTGCGGTCGTGCCGCATGCCCCTGGTTCTCGTTGTCTCTGATGATGCGCCACCCCCGTTGGGGTGGTGCACAGGCCCGGGGGTGGCGCGCAGCGCGTCGGCGAGTCCGCCCTCGCGTGCCGATGCGGCGGACGCCAGTAGGTGGTGGACGGGCGGGCCGAAGCGCGGCTCGCCCCGAGCGGAGTTGGGCGCTGCGGTCGGCGGACCGCCTCGCCAAGGGCGCGGAAGCGGCCTGGAAGGAGCTTTGACATGACCGATGGCGGCCACGTCCCGAACGAGGGACTGCCGGAGCACCTGCTCGGCGGGGCCACGGCGCCGTCGCTCGGCGGAGCCGAGGTACTCGGCCTGCCGGAGGGCGTCGCCGTACCGGGGGCCGCCGTGCCAGGTGTCGCCGTGCCCGGAGTTCCGTCCGGGACGGGGATGCCCGGGGCGCCGATGCCCGGAATGCCGGGTATGCCGATGTCGGGTGCGGAGGGCATGCCGATGGCCGGCGGGCCGATGCCCGGGATCACCGTGCCCGCGCAGGGCGGTGAGGGCTGGGCGGCTGAACACCGCCCCGCGTACACCTTCCTCGACCAGCCGGACCACCTGGAGGACGAGGACGACGTCCTGCTGATGCCCGGCCCGCAGGCGTCCTGGGGCGAGTCGGTCGTGCACGGCCCGGTCGAGACGGTCATGGTCATGGACCAGAGCGCGCCCATGGCCGCGCAGGCCGGTCCCGCCGCGATGGCCGACACCATGACGCTGCGCACGGTCGACGGAAATGCCATTCCGCAGCAGGCCGCGCAGCACGCCGGTACTCCGGTCGAGCCGTCCTGGCCGCCGCTCGCGCCGCCGACCACCGAAGAGGCGGCGGGCCAGGGCGCCGCTGGTGTTCCGGGCGCCGCGGGTGCGCCGGTCGTGCCCGAGCAGCCGGCCGTGCCGGTTGCCCCGGCCGTACCGCAGGCCGCCGCCGCACCGGTGATGGCTCCTCAGCCGCAGCGGCGTCCGCTGCACGCGGGGCCGCCGATCCCGGACCCGTCGCTGATGACCGGCCAGGTGCCGGTGCGCTCGCTGGCCGACCGGGGTCCGTCCGGGGCCGAGCCGCAGGCCTTCGCGGGCCGTCCGGTGCCGCAGGGCGGTACGCCGGCGCACGGCGTCCCGGTCGTCGTACCGCCGGTGGCAGCCGAGCCTTCGGCCGCCCCGGTGGCTCCGGCTGCCGAGCCGGCTCCGGCCCAGGTACCGGTGGCGGAGCAGGTTCTGGCCCCGGAGCAGGCCCAGACGCAGGCCCCGGTCGAGGCGCAGCCGGCCGTGGCCGAGCAGGCCGCGGAGGCGCCCGCAGCGGAGGCTCCGGTGGAACCCGCAACCGCCGCTCCGGCCGTGGCGGCGCCGGCGGACGTTCAGGTGGAGGCCGATGCGGTGGAAGCCGCGGGCACCGACGCTGTGGACGCCGCGCCCGTGGAGGCTGCTGCCGCCGAGACCGTCCCGTCGGAGGCCCAGCCGGTGGTACCGGCTGCTGTCGAGGCAACCGCCGTCGAGGCTCCGGCCGCCGAGGCCGTCGTGGTGGAGGCGCAGGCCGTGCAGGCTCCGTCCGGCGAGGCCGCTCCCGCCCAGGAGACGGCGTCCGTACAGACATCCGCCCCGGAGGCGCCGACCGCAGAGGGCACTGCCCCTGAAGCGCCGATGGCCGAGGCTCCGGCCGGCGAGGCCCCCGCCGTGGACGCGCAGACCGCCGAGGCACCTGCGGCGGAGGCCCCGGCAGCGCAGGCCCAGGCAGCGCAGGCCCAGGTCCAGCAGGTCCAGGAGCCCGCAGCGGCCGAGGTGTCCGCGGAGAGCGCCGATGCGGCGCCCGCCGTCGACGCGGCGGCTGCCGAGACCGCCACCGCCGAGACCGCACCGCCCGCATCGGCCACTGCCGAGGCAGCCGCCACCGAGGCCCCGGCTGCGGACGTGCCCGCGGACGTGCCCGCCGAGGCGGCCGTCGAGCCGTCAGCCGCTGTCGAGGCCCCAGCCGCCGAGGCTCCGCCCGCCGAGGCGCCCGCCGAAGCCCCTGGCGCGGACACCTCGTCCGCCGAGGCGCCGGCGGCTGATGCCCCTGCAACCGAGGTCGTATCGACCGAGGCCGCACCGACCGAGGCCGCACCGACCGAGGCCCCGTCAGCGGCAGTTCCGGCCCAGGCGGCGACCCCGGTCCAGCCGCCGCGCCGGATCGCCGCCTTCCTCGCCGACCCGGCCCCGCACGGACTGCCGCTGGTCGACGCCGCCCCGGCCGCATCCGCCGAGCAGGCTGCCCCCGCCGCCCCCGCCGCCCCGGCCGCATCCGCCGAGCAGGTTGACCCCGCCGCCGAGCAGGTGCCTGTCGCCGAGCATGTGGCCGCTGCCGAGGTGGCACCCGCACAGACCCCCGACCAGGCCCCGGCCGCCGAGCCGACTCCCGAGACCGTCACGGGCACCGGCGAGGTCCCCTCCGCCCAGGCTGTCGAGGCCCCGGCCCAGCCGGAGCCGCAGCCCGCGCCTACCCCGGAGACCGAGGCTCCGGCCGAGGCCGGGCCTGCCGCTGACGAGCCCGCCACCGACGCGGCAAACCCGGAGACGACCGCCGAGGCGACCGACGCACCGGCCGCCACCGACGCCGCGACCGCTGACGCCCCGGAGAACGCCGTCTCCCAGGCCGCCGCCCCTGAGGACGCCGCCGCTCCCGAGGACGCCGCTGTTGAGCAGATCGACCGCGGTCCCGCCGCTCCCGGCTACGAAGAGGCCGGTCGCGACGCCGTCCACCAGGTGATCCGCGAGCGCCGGGACATCCGCAACGGCTTCCGCCCGGATCCGATTCCGCACGAGGTGCTGATCCGCGTTCTGGAGGCGGCCCACACCGCGCCCAGCGTCGGCTACTCCCAGCCGTGGGACTTCGTGGTGATCCGCTCCGCGAAGACCCGGCAGAAGATGCACGCACTGGCCGAGCGCCAGCGCGACGCGTACGCGGAGTCGCTGCCCAAGGGCCGGGCGAAGCAGTTCAAGGAAATCAAGATCGAGGCCATCCTCGAGACCCCGGTGAACATCGTGGTCACCGCCGACCGCACCCGTGGCGGTCGGCACACACTGGGCCGGCACACCCAGCCCCAGATGGCCCCGTACTCGGCAGCCCTCGCCGTCGAGAACCTCTGGCTGGCCGCCCGCGCCGAAGGCCTCGGCGTCGGCTGGGTGAGCTTCTTCGACGAGGAGGAGATGATCCGGGAGCTCGGTCTGCCTGAGCACCTGGACGTGGTCGCGTACCTGTGCGTCGGGTACGTCGACTCCTTCCCGGACGAGCCCGAGCTGCAGCAGCAGGGCTGGGCGAAGAAGCGCCCGCTGTCCTGGGTGGTGCACGAGGAGCAGTACGGCAACCGCGCACTGCCCGGCGAGGAGCGGCACGACCTGCTCACCGAGACCCTGCGCGGCATTCGCCCGCTGGATGCCAAGGCGCTCGGTGAGGCCTGGGACCGGCAGAAGCGGATGACCAAGCCGGCCGGCTCGCTCGGCCTGCTGGAGATCATCGCGGCGCAGCTGAGCGGCCTGAGCCGCAAGTGCCCGCCGCCGATCCCGGAGCCGGGCTGCGTGGCGATCTTCGCCGGCGACCACGGCGTGCACGCCCAGGGCGTCACCCCGTGGCCGCAGGAGGTCACCGCGCAGATGGTGTCGAACTTCCTGGCCGGGGGAGCGGTGGTCAACGCCTTCGCGGCCCAGGTCGGCGCCGAGGTGTGCGTGGTGGATGTCGGCGTCAAGTCCGAGCTGCCGGAGGCGATCCAGCAGGGCCGGACCACCGGTCTGCTGCCGCGCAAGGTCAAGCCGGGCACCGACGACATGACCCAGGGCCCGGCGATGAGCCGCGAGGAGGCGCTCAAGGCGATCGAGGTCGGTATCGAGACCGCCCGCGACCTGGTCGCGGCCGGGAACAAGGTGTTGATCACCGGTGACATGGGCATCGCCAACACCACCGCCTCGGCCGCGCTGATCGCGGTCTTCACCGGGCTCGACCCGGCCGAGGTGACCGGGCGCGGCACCGGTATCGACGACGCCACCCACCAGCACAAGGTCGAGGTGGTCCGCCAGGCGCTCGCCCTGCACCAGCCCGACCCGGCCGACCCGATCGGCGTGCTCTCCGCAGTCGGCGGCCTGGAGCACGCGGCCATCGCGGGCTTCCTGCTCGGCGCGGCGAGCCTGCGCACGCCGGTCATCCTGGACGGCGTGATCGCGGGTTCGGCCGCACTGGTCGCCAAGGCCATCGCCCCCGAGGTGCTCGCCGCCTGCATCGCGGGCCACCGCTCGGCCGAGCCCGGCCACGAGGCCGCGCTGACCAAGCTGGGCCTGCGTCCGCTGATCGACCTCGATCTGCGGCTCGGCGAGGGCACCGGAGCGCTGCTGGCCCTCCCGCTGGTGCAGAGCGCCGCCCGCGCGATGCACGATGTAGCCACCTTCGACTCCGCCGGAGTCACCGAGAAGAAGGCCTAGGCCCCGCCGACCCGTCGGCCGTACGATGCCGCCCCGGCGGCCGGCGTCGTACGGCCGGATCGCCCGCGCACCGCAGCGCACCAGGACGACCCGGCCACGAACACTACGGCCGGACCGGATCCCGGCTCCGCCGACGATCGCCCCCCCACCGGCCCGAGGGCGCGCCGGTGGGGGCGACCGCCACACCCGTAGAACACCGTCCGCCCGATCCAGGAGCCACGCCCATGAGCGCGCCCAGCCCGCACCCCAGCACCGAGGGCCTCACCCCGTACCCGGTCGGACTGCTGCTCACCGGCCGACGCGTGGTCGTGATCGGCGGCGGCCAGGTCGCCCAACGGCGGCTGCCCGCGCTGATCGCCGCCGGGGCGGACATCCACCTCATATCGCCCGGCACCACCCCGGCCGTCCAGGCCATGGCCGACACGGGGGAGCTGACCTGGCACCGGCGCGGCTACCAGGACGGCGACCTCGCCGAGAGCTGGTACGTGCTGGTCGCCACCGACGACCCGGCCGTCAACACCGCCGTCAGCGCCGAGGCCGAGCGCCTGCGGATCTTCTGCGCGCGCAGTGATGACGCCTCCGCCGCCACCGCCTGGACCCCGGCCGGCGGGCACGACGGCGGCGCCACCGTCGCCGTCCTCACCGGCGACCCGCGCCACTCCGCCGCGCTGCGCGACGCGATCGTGAACGGTCTGCGGGACGGCTCCCTGGCCGCCCGTCAGTACCGCTCGCACGGCGCGGGCGTGGCCCTGGTCGGCGGTGGCCCCGGCGACCCCGATCTGATCACGGTGCGCGGCCGCCGCCTGCTGGCCGACGCCGACGTGGTGGTCGCCGACCGCCTCGCCCCGCGCGAACTGCTCGCCGAACTGCCCCCGCACGTCGAGGTGATCGACGCCTCCAAGATCCCGTACGGCCGCTTCATGGCCCAGGAGGCGATCAACCGGACCCTGATCGAGCACGCCAAGGCGGGCAAGTTCGTGGTCCGGCTCAAGGGCGGCGACCCGTACGTCTTCGGACGCGGCGGCGAGGAACTGCTGGCCTGCGCCGAGGCAGGGCTGCCGGTCACCGTGGTCCCCGGCATCTCCAGCTCGATCAGTGTTCCGGCGGCCGTCGGCATTCCGGTCACCCACCGGGGGATGACCCACGAGTTCACCGTGATCTCCGGCCACGTCGGTCCGGACGACTCCCGCTCGCTGGTCAACTGGGAGGCCGCCGCGAAGATGAGCGGCACCCTGGTCCTGCTGATGGCCGTGGACAAGATCGGCCAGATCGCCGCCAAGCTGGTCGAGTGCGGCCGAGCGGCCGACACCCCGGTCGCCGTCGTCCAGGAGGGCACCACCGCGGCCCAGCGCCGGATCGACGCCACCCTGTCCACCGTCGCCGAGACGGTCGCCGCCGAGGACGTCCGGCCACCCGCCGTCATCGTCATCGGCGACGTCGTCAACGTCCTGGGGACGGCCCGCTAGGGGCCCGCCGGCCGAGGCGGACGGCGGGACGCGACGGCACGCCCGGCATCCAGCAGCGACTGGCGCCCCGTCACACCCACACGGCGGGATGCCACCCCTCACCGCCGAACCCCTGGCACCCGGCAGCGGCGAGCTCCCCGTGCCCCGGGGCCCTGGCCGGCGCATCCCCGCGTTTGGCCCAGGGCCACCCGAACGGGCAAGATCGGGCTCGTGTCCGAACCCCGCACCATCACCGATCCGGCAGATCCGCGCCTGGCCGACTACACCGGCCTGACCGACGTCGAGCTGCGCCGCCGCCGTGAACCCGCCGAGGGCCTGTTCATCGCCGAGGGCGAGAAGGTCATCCGGCGTGCCCTCGACGCCGGCTACCGGATGCGGTCGATGCTGCTGACCCCCAAGTGGCTGAGTGTGATGTCGGACGTGATCGCCGACGCCGAAGCCCCCGTCCACGTGGTCGAACCAGCCCTCGCCGAGGCCGTCACCGGCTACCACGTGCACCGTGGCGCGCTCGCCTCGATGGAGCGCAAGCCCCTGCCCGAGGCCGCCGAACTCCTCGCGGGCGCCCGCCGGGTCGTCGTCCTGGAAGGCCTGGTCGACCACACCAACGTGGGGGCCCTGTACCGCAGTGCGGCCGCCCTGGGCATGGATGCCGTGCTGCTCTCCCCGGACTGTGCCGACCCGCTCTACCGCCGGGCCGTGAAGGTCTCCATGGGTGCTGTCTTCTCCGTCCCGTACGCACGCCTCGACCCCTGGCCCGACTCACTGGAGGTCGTGCGGGCGGCCGGCTTCGCGGTACTCGCCCTCACACCCGCGCCCGATGCAGTCCCGCTCAACGAGGTGCCGGTCGACCTGCTGCGCAGGTGCGCCCTGATGCTGGGATCCGAGGGGGAAGGCTTGTCAGCCGAGGCGCTGGCGGCGGCCGACCTCAAGGTGCGGATTCCGATGGCTCACGACATCGACTCACTCAACATCGCCGCTGCGGCAGCAATCAGCTTCTATGCGGTTTCCCACCATCGTTGAGACGGCGGGGACAAGGTCGGACCGGAGGCAAGAACGCCTCCGGTCCGGCTGCTCGTCGATCGGCTTGCATTTCGTGGGGACTAGTTCAGACCGAACGTCTGCTGCTGCTCGGACTCCTCGTTGACCTCCAGGCCGTCCGCGGTGACCGTCAGGTGCGAGCCGTCGTCGAACAGCAGGTCCACGAAGAGGTTGAACCGCCACGTGTCGTTGCCCACCGGGTCGACCCGGAGAAGGACGTTGCCGCCCTGGAGGTCGTCCTTGCTGGCGTGGTTGATGAGAGTGAGGTTGTAGGGGCCGTTGTTGGTGTGGTCGTTGAACGGGCCGAAGGTGTCCGAGACGCGCGCGGCCGTGTGGCCGCTGCGGTCGCGGACCTCGATGGTGACGTTGGTGTCGTGATCCTTGTTCTCGTCGTTGGTGTGGAATGTCACGGTTGCTTCGGTCAGGTTCGCCATGGCCTCCTCCTCGATGGGCGTAACAGTCACTGCCCGAACCATCTCGGGCGAAACCGTCACAGCGGGAGCGGCCAGAGCGCGCCGCGCGAAACGGCGCACAGGGATCGCGGAGCGCCCCTCGAACCTTGCGACGTCAACGACCATGTTGACTGTGCCTCTGCCGACCACGGACGTGTGGCGGGTGGCGTTGTGGCCGGCGTCTCGGCGTCTCGGTGTGTGGCGTTGGCGCCGGCCACCATGATCACCGTTTGGGTGCTCCGCCGATTCCGGCGGAGCACCCACCTGCCCGCCGACCTCACCGGACCGAAACGGAGGGACGTCATGACGCCGAGCCCGGTACGCCACGGCCCGTTCGGGCTCAGCCGGAGGTGCCGCTCGATCCCGGGCTCGGCGTGGCGCCGCCACCCGTCCCGCCACTGACCCCGGAGCCCGGCCAGGACTCCTCCAGGCGGCCGTCGCCGCGGACGGTGTAGCGGGTGGTCGAGCCGCCGGACTGGGCGCGCTCCTCGCGCACCAGCGCACCGTTCTCCAGCCGCCAGGCCGTCGCCGCCTGCGCGTCCGCCACCGAGGACCGGGACGCCTGCAGCACGGGCGTCCCGCCGTTGAACGAGAACAGTTCCACCAGGTCCGCCGGTACCGAGCCCCCGGCCCGTCGCAGCACCACCAGGGCCGCGGGAGCGTCCCGGTACCGCGCGGGCAGGACGGTGCTCAGCGCGACCTGCGCGCCCTCCGTGGACCGCCCCTCCCGAAGCCGGATGGCCGGACCGCCCACCGGGTCGGAGTAACTGCGGTTCGGCCAGTCGACGTTCGGCACCGTGCCCGTCGCCGGTCCGAGCGTGGTGTCGCCCGTGCCGTGCGCGACCGCCGCGAACTTCGTCGGCGACTGGAGCACACTGTCCGCCGACAGACCGGCGCCGGCCCCGCTCCCGGCCGGGTGGCCACCCGCACTCTCGGGTGCGGACGGCGACACCGGGACGCCGGTGCGTCCCTGCCCCTGGTTGCTGCGGTTCTCGCACCCCTGCGCCGCCGCGATCGCCAGCGCCACACCGACGGTGACGGTCACGAAGACCACCACCCGCTGGCGCAGCAGCCGCCGCCGGGCCTCGGACGGCCCTCCGGGCGCCGGAGTGTGCTGACGGTCCCTCGGCCGGGCCGGACGCCCGGGCACCGGCGTCCGCCGGTCGCGTGCCGACTGCGGCTGCTCCCGTCGGGGCCGACGCTCGCGGGCCTCGGCCGGAGCGGAGTCCTGCCCCAGGTCCTGATGCGGCATCGGCGCGGTCACCGCCGGTGTTTCGGCCGGCGCCGGCGGCCGCCGCTGGGCCCCGGGCAGACCGCCCTGCGGTACACCGGCGCGTCGTGGCGCCTGCTGGGGCTGGTCGCCCGCCCAGCGTCCGCCCCGCCGCTCGTCCGCCGCCCGGCCCGCAGAGCCGGCCGTCGGACCGTCCGGCCCGTCGGGGGAGCCCCCGTTCGCACGGCCGCCCCGGGACGCCCCCTGCTGCCCGACCGCCGCACCGCGGACGGCGAGCTCGGTGAGCCGCTCGTGCAGCGCGGCCGCCCCGGGCCGCTCCGTCGGCTCCTTGGCCAGACAGGCCCGCACCAGCGGGGCCAGTGGCGGCGGAACCGCGGACAGATCGGGTTCCTCGTGGACCACCCGGTAGAGCAACACCTCGGAGGAGGCGCCGGACCCGAACGGCGACTCCCCGGTCAGCGCGTACGCCAGCGTCGCGCCGAAGGCGAATACGTCCGTGGCGGGCGTGACCGTGGCCCCCCGTACCTGCTCGGGTGCCAGGAAGCCGGGCGAGCCGACTGCGGTGCCGACGTGGGTGAGCGTGCTCGCCCCGCGCGACCAGGCGATGCCGAAGTCGATGATCCGCGGGCCCTTGGGGGAGAGCAGGATGTTGGACGGCTTGAGGTCCCGGTGCACCACCCCCGCCTCGTGCACCTTCACCAGCCCGTCGGCCAGCGCCGCGCCGATCCGGGCCGCCTCGCCCCAGGCCAGCGGCCCCTCGTCGCTGACCTGCTTGTACAGCGAGGGCCCGGGGACGTAGGCGGTGGCCAGCCACGGACGCTCGGCCTCGATGTCCGAGCCGACCACGCGCGCGGTGCAGCCGCCCCGGATCCGGGAGGCGGCCGCGATCTCCCGGGCGAACCGGGTGCGGAACTCCGGGTCCCCGGCCAGCTCGGCGCGGATCAGCTTGAGCGCGACCCGCTGCCCCTTGCGGTCGGAGCCGAGGTAGACCACGCCCATCCCGCCGGCCCCGAGCCGCCGGTGCAGCCGGTACGGACCGACGAGGCGGGGGTCCTCACGCCGCAGCCGCGTCATCGCCATGTCCGTGTTCCCGTTCAACCTGTGGGGTGACCCCCCGTAGGGTGGGGCACCGTCAGAAATCCTTCTGGCACAGCTTACGGACTGCGTGCTGCGGTGTGCTGATACGCAACACCTGTAGTGCTGGTCGGATTGTCCGACCGAGCCGGAAACCCTTTCCGAATCGCGCGAAACCACCCCCGCTGACCTGCGGTGGGACAGCCCCTCGGGGTCGGTCTCGGGGTTCCCTCGGGGATCCGATCGAACTCGTCTCCCCCTGCGGTAGTAGTCCCACCCGCTCCGCATCATCCTTCGGAATGCCGCCGGAACGGTACGCGGGCATGACGACCGGGCCTGCTCCCGTGAATACCTTTGATGTCAGCGGTGGGCGGCCGGCTCGTCCCCCGAGGTAAACCGCCCACCGCGTAGTCGGGCCCACCACCCAGTGGCCCGGAACGGCAGCAAGGCACGGGGAGGAACACGATCATGGCCAGGCAGTCCCGCTTCGGGCGGTCGCCGGAGCCCGGAAGCACCAGGCACCCGGCGGTGGCGATAGCCATGGCCCTGCCCTGCGCCATCCTCCTGCTGCTGCTCTTCGGCGGCTGGGAACAACTGGCGACGCAGACGAAGGCGGTCGCCGATCTGATCGGGCGCTGACTCTTGGGGAAGAGTCATGCGCCTGCCGAGAGCACCACGCACCGCCGGGGACAGACGCGGACGGGCGGAGGCGGTGCGTACGGCTTCTCGGCAGATTCGGGTGCCGGGTACGGAGGTCGGTGAGGGCCGTCCGTACCCGGCACCCTTTCGTTTCCAGTGCCTCTCCGCCCGCCGTCGAGGAGCGGGTCTTCGACAGGTCGGATCTTCGAGTCCTGAACGACCGTCGGAGAACGCCGAAGGCCGCGATCCGATGAGGATCACGGCCTTCGATCTTGCTGTGCGCGATACTGGGATTGAACCAGTGACCCCCACCGTGTCAAGGTGGTGCTCTCCCGCTGAGCTAATCGCGCCTGGTGAGGCGGTACTGCGTCAGACCCCGAGGGATCCGAGTGCGCGATACTGGGATTGAACCAGTGACCCCCACCGTGTCAAGGTGGTGCTCTCCCGCTGAGCTAATCGCGCCTGGTGAGGCGGTACTGCGTCAGACCC
>NZ_BAAATR010000013.1:28061-193020 GCF_039533515.1 Kitasatospora cystarginea
CAGACCCCGAGGGATCCGAGTGCGCGATACTGGGATTGAACCAGTGACCCCCACCGTGTCAAGGTGGTGCTCTCCCGCTGAGCTAATCGCGCCCGGTAAGGCGATGCTACGCCAGGCCCCAAAAAGGGAAGCCGAAGGTGCGCGATACTGGGATTGAACCAGTGACCCCCACCGTGTCAAGGTGGTGCTCTCCCGCTGAGCTAATCGCGCGGGGAGGTCCCCTGGCGAACCAGGGGGACCTCTTGGAGGTGGAGACGGGATTTGAACCCGTGTACACGGCTTTGCAGGCCGTTGCCTCGCCTCTCGGCCACTCCACCAGGCAACTGAGGAGAACGATCCTACCTGTTCTCCATCGAGCGGACGACGAGATTCGAACTCGCGACCCTCACCTTGGCAAGGTGATGCTCTACCAACTGAGCCACGTCCGCCTGTCTCCCGGGCCCTTCACCGCTTTCCTGCGGCTCCGTGTCCCGGCGACGTGTTGAACTTTAGCGGAAACCTCGGCCAGCTCAAATTCCGCCTCCGGAAGCGTGCCGTCGGGGCGGAGGCAGATGGTGTTCCGTCAGCCCGGCGAGGCCCCGCCAGGGCGGAGCGTGCCGCGCTCGCCGACCACCTCCGGGATGACCTGCGGCGGAACGGAGGCCGGCGGTCGGCCGGACCTCCCGCGGACCGCGCCGACCGCCCCCGCCGACCTACACTTCAGCCACCGACCCAAAACCCGCCCCCGTGCCCGCACCCGGGCAGCACAGCATCCGATCCGCGCAGGAGAACCGTGTCCGGCCGCACCAGCTCCCTCGATCCCGCCGCCCCGATGGCCCGCTTCGGCGGCCGCCTGGCGACGGGACTGCGCGAGGTCACCTCGGACCCGGCCGCGCTCGACTCCAGCGGGTTCTGGGCCGTCGCGTACGACTTCGAGGGCCGGCTGACCTGCGCCCGCTTCGACGACGTCCGCCCCGACCCGGCTCCACCGCGCACCGAGGGCTGGCTCGGCCCGGGGGCCGACGGCTGGCACAGCTCCCTCGATCGGGACGCCTACACGGCCGGGGTGCGCCGCATCCGCGAACACATCGCGGCGGGCGAGGTGTACCAGGCCAACCTCTGCCGCGTGCTGTCCGCGCCGCTGCCCGACCCGGCCCGCAGCGACATCGACGCCCTCACCGGCCTGCTCGCCCACGGCAACCCCGCCCCGTACGCGGGGACGATCCGGCTCCCCGAACACGGCGTCGAGATCGCCACCGCCTCGCCGGAGCTCTATCTGCGCCGCACCGGCCACACGGTCTCCTCCGGGCCGATCAAGGGCACCGGCCGCACCGAGCACGATCTGCTGGAAAAGGACCACGCCGAGAACGTGATGATCGTGGACCTGGTCCGCAACGACCTCGGCCGGGTCTGCGCCACGGGCACCGTCACCGTCCCCGACCTCTGCGTGGTCGAGAAGCACCCGGGGCTGGTGCACCTGGTCTCCACCGTGGAAGGCACCCTCCGCGAGGACGCCGGCTGGCCCGAGCTGTTCGCCGCCACCTTCCCGCCCGGCTCGGTCACCGGCGCCCCCAAGTCCAGCGCACTGCGGATCATCGACGCCCTGGAGACCGCCCCCCGCGGCCCGTACTGCGGTGCGGTCGGCTGGGTCGACGCGGACCGGGACGAAGCCGAACTCGCCGTCGGCATCCGGACGTTCTGGCTCGACCGGAGCAGCGGCCACCCCGTCCTCAGGTTCGGTACCGGCGCCGGGATCACCTGGGGCTCCGACCCCGAGCGTGAATGGGACGAGACCGAACTCAAGGCGGCCCGCCTGGTCGGGATAGCGTCGGGCACCGGTACCTGCTGACCCCGCCGGCCCCGAGGAGCTGCCGTCATGCCGAGTCCGACCAGAATCTGGGTGAACGGCTCCCTGACCGAGAGCGGCGATGCCGTGATCTCCGTCCTGGACCACGGACTCACCGTCGGCGACGGCGTGTTCGAGACCGTCAAGGCGGTGGACGGCAGCCCCTTCGCACTCACCCGCCACCTGGAACGGCTCACCCGTTCCGCCCGCGGCCTCGGCCTGCCCGACCCCGATCATGACCAGGTCCGCGAGGCCGTGGCACAGGTCCTGCACGCCGACCCCGTGCCGTTCGCCCGGATCCGGATCACCTACACCGGCGGGATCTCCCCGCTCGGCTCCGAACGCGGCACCGGCCCCACCAGCCTGGTCGTCGCCCTCGGCGGCGCCACCCGGCGGCCCGACACCACGGCGGTCCGGACCGTGCCGTGGCGCCGCAACGAACACAGCGCCGTCGCAGGCCTGAAGACCACCTCCTACGCCGAGAACGTGGTCGCCCTCGCCGCCGCACACCGGGACGACGCCTCCGAGGCGGTCTTCGCCAACACCGCCGGAAACCTCTGCGAGGGCACCGGCTCCAACATCTTCGTCGTCCTGGACGGCCGGCTGCTCACCCCCGCGCTGAGCTCCGGCTGCCTCGCCGGGATCACCCGCCGACTGGTCATCGACTGGACCGGCGCCCAAGAGGCCGACCTCCCCTTCGACGTCCTCCGGCAGGCCGAGGAGGTCTTCCTCACCTCGACCACCCGCGACGTCCAGGCCGTCACCCGCGTCGACGACCGCCACCTCGCCCCCACCCCGGGCCCGATCACCCTCAAGGCCATGACGCAGTTCGCCGAACGCAGCGCCGACGACCTCGACCCGTGACCGGGCAGCGCCCCCGCCCCCGGTCAACGACGACACGGCAGGACCGTCGGCACCGCAGAACCCGGCGAGCGACCGCGCACTCCACACCGGGCCCGCCACGCAGCTCCACACGCCCCTCGGCGATTCCACCGCACACCCGGGGCAGGCCGGGCCGGCAGACGCCCGGGTAGAGAGCCACGGCAACGGGGAAGGGAGCCCCCATGACCACCACGCTGCGCCCCGAGCGCCCCGAGGAGCCCGTACCGGGCGGCGGCCGCAGCCGCCGCTGGCAGATCTGCGTCAACGGCCGCCCCGTCGGAGGCCTTCGCACCACCGCCCTGCCCTGGGGCACCCAGTGGTGGGGCGAGATCTCCGAGCTCGAGGTGACCGACGGCCGCGGGCGCGGGCGGGGTACCGTCGGCGCGCTCGCCGCCGAGGAGGTGCTGCGCGGCTGGGACTGCAGCAGGGTGGACGTGCGGATCCCCACCGAGGCGACCGCCGCGATCCGCCTCGCCCAAGCCCTCGGCTACACCGAGCGGATGCGCAACATGGCCAAACACCTCGACCGGGCCCCGGACCTGCCGGCCGCCGGCCTGACCACCCGGCCCATCGGCGAGGCCGAGTTCGACGACTGGCTCGCCCGGGCCAAGGCCGGCTATCTGCACGACCTCGGCGCCTCGGGCCTCACCGAGCAACAGGCGCGGGCCAAGTCGGACACCGACCACCAGCACCTGCTGCCGCAGGGACCGGCCACCCCGGACGTCGCCCTGCGCCGCCTGTACGACCCGGAGGGCACCCCGCTCGGAAGCCTCTGGGTGGCCCTGCGCCAGAGCGTCCTTGCGAACGGCGCCCCGCTGGCCTGGGTGATGACCGTCGAGGTGGACAGGGAGCAGCGCGGCCGGGGTTACGGCCGGGCCCTGATGCTGCTGGCCGAGCGCGAGTGCCTCGCCGCCGGAGTCCGCGATCTGGGCCTCAACGTTTTCAGCAGCAACACTGTCGCGACCGGTCTGTACGATTCGCTCGGTTACCGGGTGACCCACCGCGTCCTCGGCAAGTCACTGCTCTGACGGCCGGAGGGCCGCGAAAGGCGGCGGGCCCGGTCACCGAAGACGTGACCGGGCCCGGGGCGACGACGAAGCGGCGGGACTCAGGCCCGGCCGCGCTGCTCCTCGATGATGGCGACGATCCGCTCGAGCAGCCCGTCCTGGCTCTTCCCGCCGTCCAGACGCTGTCCGGCGATCACGTACGTCGGCGTGCCGGTGACGCCGATCGCCTTCCCCTCCGCCTGGTCGGCGTCCACGATCAAGGTGTGCCGGCCGTCGACCAGGGCGGTGTCGACCTCCTCGGCATCCAGCCCGACCTCGGCGGCGACCTGCACCAGCAGCTTCTCCCCGCCCTTGTCCAGCTCCTTGACCCGGGCCAGCAGCGCCGTCACGTACTGCCACCCATTGCCCTGGGCGAACGCCTCCTCGGCCGCCTGGGCCGCCGCGTACGCGTGCTTGTGCTTCTCCAGCGGGAAGTGCCGCAGCTCGATGGGCAGCGCGTCGCCGTACCGGTCACGCAGTGCCTGTACGTCGTCCAGGGCGGCGCGGCAGTCCGGGCACTGGAGCTCGCACCAGAACTCGAGGCGGGGGAGAGAACCTTCGATCATGGGCCCAGTCTGTCATCCGGCCCGCCGTCCGCCCGATCCCCGGCAGGCGCCGCCCGACGGGGCTCAGCCGGTCGGTACGGTCTCCGCCGACCGCTGCCGCGCGCGGTACGCCGCCACGTGCAGCCGGTTGCCGCAAGTACGGCTGTCGCAGTAGCGGCGGGAGCGGTTGCGCGAGAGGTCCACGAAGACCCGGGCGCAGTCGGGGGCCTCGCAGCGGCGCAGCCGCTCGCGCTCCCCGGCCATCACGATGAAGGCCAGCGCCATGCCGAGTTCGGCCGCCAGGTGGTCACCGATCGCCGCGTGCGGGGCGAAGTAGTGGATGTGCCAGTCGTGCTGGTCGTGGTTGGTGAGCCGGGGCGTGGTCCCGGCGGCGGCCACCACCGCGTTCACCAGCTCGGCCGCCTCCTCGGTGGAACCGGCGGAGAACACCTCGCGCAGCCGCGACCGCAGGCGGTGCACGGCAGCCAGGTCGGCGGGCGAGAGCGAGTCGACCTCGCTGATGTCCTGGCGCACCACGAAGGCGCTGAGCGCGGCGACATCCGGGAGCTGCTCGCTGCCACACGCCTCGTGCGAGGTGTTGAGCAGCTCCACCAGAACGCTCAGCGAGCACTCGGTGTCATGGGTGATCAGCACGTGAGGACTCCTCGCGCGGCGGGCGGCCCCGGCCTCCCGCGTCGGTCATCACCCGTGACTCTACCGGGCGGGGCTGTCCGAACGGCGTAGGTCCGCGGCTGCCGGGGCGCCGCGGCCGGGTGCGGCGCGCCGCCCGCGAGGCTGCCGGATCGGATAGGGGCGGTGCCGTACGGACGGACCGGGACGGATGGTGTACGGACCGTGCTGGGTCGTGACGAAAGCGCCCGGCCTGGTGAGCGGTCATCCGCGCATGGATGACCGGCACCGGTGGCCGGGCGCCTCCGTCGTCGCCGATACAGGTCGGGCCGGCCGCTCCGTGGAGTGACCGGGACGAGCCCCGAGGCCGCTTGGTGGGCGGCGAACAGTGCGACCGTGCCCCCGAGTAGGACGGACGCTGTCGGGTAACGGCCCCACCGCCGAGGCGGTCAGCTCTCGGCGAGGATGTGGGACAGCTCTCGATCGAGATCGAAATGGCGGTGTTCGGTGCCGGGCGGCACGGCGGCGTCGGTCCGCTTGAGGAAGGACTCAAGCGCCCGGGCCGGGGCCTCCAGCAGGGCCTCTCCCTCCGGAGAACTCAGGGCGATGCAGACCACACCCTGTCCATGGCTGCGCGAGGGCCACACCCGGACGTCGCCGGTCCCGGTGGGTCGATGGAGCCCCTCCGCAAGAAGATCACGGGCGAACACCCACTCCACGGTCTCGTCGGCACCGGTGTGGAAGGTCGCATGCACGGCATAGGGGTCGGCAGTGTCGTAGCGCAGGCCCGCGGGGACGGGCAGTGACGACTCGCTCGACACGATGAGGCGCAGGTGCAGCTCACAGCTGACCGTGGTGTTCATAAGCGCCAGGGCCTTTCGCTCAGTGTGCGCTCGGGGAATCGCACGTCGGCGAACGGACCATCCCACCTGAAAGCCCGGTGTAAACCCGTCTGTCCCGATTCAGCTGCGAGTCGTACCCCTTCCGGCGCATTGCGGAAACGTGGTGGCTCTCCCGGCGGGCCCGGGCGCTTGGCAACGCCTGGTGGTTTTCGCCGGATGGCCGCCGCATGGTTGTGCGAAGCGACAATCCGGTCCGGCCGACGGCTCGGCCCGGCGGGCGGGACGGGGCTGAGTGCGGGGGCGGATCCGGAGGGTCGGGGGAGGGGGCAGAGGGGGCGCCCGGTCGGCTTGCCGCGGTGACCTGCTGATGACCGGGCCCCGGGGGTGACCCGGGCCGGGGCCGCCTCGGTCGGCCGGTCCGGCAGGGGCGGTGCGAGGGGGGTGGTTCGGAGCACCCGTCCGGATGCGGTAATGTTCTTTCTGTGCCCGGGCGATTAGCTCAGCGGGAGAGCACTTCGTTCACACCGAAGGGGTCACTGGTTCGATCCCAGTATCGCCCACCGGAATGCACCACAGATGTCGGGCCCCGACCAGGAAATGGTCGGGGCCCGACATCTTTTTGCATTCCCGCTGGCCTGCTTCTTGTTGAAGGGTGAGCTGATTCACTATCAGCATCCTTGTGGCCGGAGGGAACTGGGGGGCTGTCGGCGCGGGCCGTACGGAGCCGGATTGTGCAGCCGAAGCCAAGTGGTGCTAGAGTTCTTCTCGTTGCCACGGGCGATTAGCTCAGCGGGAGAGCACTTCGTTCACACCGAAGGGGTCACTGGTTCGATCCCAGTATCGCCCACCGTCAACACTCAGGCCCTGACCGGGAGTCCGGTCGGGGCCTGAGTCGTCTCCGGCGAATTCAGGCCGCGGCCTCGCAACGGTGGTTCGACGAGAGGCGGCGGCCGCAGCCGCAGCGGGCCGGGCGCAGCGGCCAGTGGAAGTCCACGCGTTCGGTGCTGCCCGAGCGGTCGAACCAGTTCTGCAGTCCCCGGGCCTGGGCCGCGTACCAGCTCCGTTGGCGCAGATGCAGTTCGGCGGCGGAGAGCGTGCCCAGCGGGCTGGCGTAGCGGGAGCCGAGGGCGCGGACGAGGTCGAGGGCGGCGGCCGCGTCGGCGGCGGCGTCGTGGGCGCCGGTCAGGGTGACGCCGTAGTGGGCGCAGAGATCGCTGAGGGTGCGGCGGCCCTTGCGGTAGCGGTCCACGTAGCGGTCCAGCACCCGGGGGTCGAGCACCAGCAGCTCGGCGTCGCCCAGGGAGTCGGGCAGTGAGATCTCGCGGTGGCGGCGCAGTTCGCGGTCGAGCAGCGTCAGGTCGTACGGGGCGTTCATCACCACCAGGGGGACGCCGGCCCTGGCCTGTTCGCCGAGCGCGCGGGCGATCTCGGCGACGACCGTGCGCGGAGGCCGGCCGTGGGCGCGGACCTGCGCGTCGGTTATCCCGTGTACCGCGCGGGCGCCGTCGGGGATCGGTATGCCCGGATCGGCGAGCCAGGACACCGTCCGGGCGGCTGTGCCGGGGGAGGGCTGGAGCACCAGGGCGGCCGAGACGATGCGGTCGGTCTCGACGTCCACGCCGGTGGTCTCGGTGTCGAAAGAGGCCAGCGGCCCCTCGTACCAGCGCTGAGAATGCTGCATGACTGCCCCTCAGGTGCCACTGGGCGTGGCCCGGCGCGCCACCGAGGACCGGTGGCGCGCCGGGCGCGGCGGCGTTTCTGTCCTGGTGATACCGCAGTTGACGCACCCTCAACCGCCCGGCGGCAAGCCCGCGGGAAGGTTTCTTGGGATCCGTGGCCGAACGGACACGGAACGTGGTCGACCATCGGCGGGTGGACGGGTACGCGGTCGGGTGGCCGGGCTCGGTACCATCGACACGCGCAGCAGAGTGCTGCGGCACAGGGATGTCAGGAGAGACCGGTGACGGAAGTCCGGGTAATCATCAACCGCGAACCCGATCGGGAAGAGCGCGTGGTGACCACGGGCACTACGGCCGCCGATCTGTTCGCCGACGACCGCTCGATCATCGCCGCCCGGGTCGCGGGCCAGCTCAAGGACCTCGCGTACGTCGTCCAGGACGGCGAGGAGGTGGAGCCGGTCGCGATCTCCAGCAAGGACGGCCTCGACATCCTGCGGCACTCCACCGCACACGTGATGGCGCAGGCCGTGCAGGAGATCTTCCCCGAGGCCAAGCTGGGCATCGGCCCGCCGATCAAGGACGGCTTCTACTACGACTTCGACGTCGAGAAGCCCTTCCACCCCGATGACCTCAAGGTCATCGAGAAGAAGATGCAGGAGATCATCAAGCGCGGGCAGAGGTTCTCCCGCCGTGTGGTCACCGACGAGGCCGCCCGCGAGGAGCTGGCCGGTGAGCCGTACAAGCTGGAGCTGATCGGCCTCAAGGGCTCCGCCGCCACCGCCGGCGAGGGTGCCAGCGTCGAGGTCGGCGCCGGCGAGCTGAGCATCTACGACAACCTGGACGCCAAGACCGGAGATCGGTGCTGGGGCGACCTCTGCCGTGGCCCGCACCTGCCCACCACCCGGAACATCCCGGCGTTCAAGCTGATGCGCTCGGCCGCCGCGTACTGGCGCGGCAGCGAGAAGAACAACCAGTTGCAGCGCATCTACGGCACCGCGTGGCCGACGAAGGACGAGCTGAAGGCGCACCTCGACTTCCTCGAGGAGGCCGCCAAGCGCGACCACCGCAAGCTCGGCACCGAGCTCGATCTCTTCTCCATCCCGGAGGAGATCGGTTCGGGCCTGGCCGTCTTCCACCCCAAGGGCGGCATCATGCGCCGGGTCATGGAGGACTACTCGCGCAAGCGGCACGAGGAGGCGGGCTACGAGTTCGTCTACACCCCGCACGCCACCAAGGGCACCCTGTTCGAGCTCTCCGGCCACCTGGACTGGTACGCCGACGGCATGTACCCGCCCATGCAGCTCGACGGCGAGCACGACTACTACCTCAAGCCGATGAACTGCCCGATGCACAACCTGATCTACCGCTCGCGCGGTCGGTCGTACCGCGAACTGCCGCTGCGGCTCTTCGAGTTCGGTACGGTCTACCGGTACGAGAAGTCGGGTGTGGTGCACGGTCTGACCCGCGCCCGGGGCTTCACCCAGGACGACGCGCACATCTACTGCACCCACGAGCAGATGCACGACGAGCTGGACTCGCTGCTCACCTTCGTGCTGGACCTGCTGCGCGACTACGGTCTGACCGACTTCTACCTGGAGCTGTCGACTCGCGACCCGGAGAAGTACATCGGCGCCCTCGAGGACTGGGAGATCGCCACCGAGACCCTGCGGGCCGCGGCCGAGAAGCAGGGCCTCGAGCTGGTGCTCGACCCGGCCGGTGCGGCCTTCTACGGACCGAAGATCTCGGTCCAGGCCCGCGACGCCATCGGCCGCACCTGGCAGATGTCGACCATCCAGGTCGACTTCCAGCTGCCGAACCGCTTCGACCTCGAGTTCCAGGGCGCGGACGGCAACCGCCAGCGTCCGGTCATGATCCACCGTGCGCTGTTCGGCTCGATCGAGCGGTTCTTCGCGGTGCTGCTGGAGCACTACGCGGGTGCCATGCCGCCGTGGCTGGCCCCGGTCACCGTGGTCGGCATCCCGATCACCGACGAGCACGTGCCGTACCTGCGGGAGGTCGCGGCCGAGCTGAAGAAGCACGGCATCCGGGTCGAGGTGGACGCCTCGGACGACCGCATGCAGAAGAAGATCCGCAACGCTCAGAAGGCCAAGATCCCGTTCATGCTGATCGCGGGCAACGACGACGTCGAGGCCGGTGCCGTCTCCTTCCGCTACCGCAACGGTGAGCAGAAGAACGGGGTGCCGGTTGCCGAGGCCGTCGCCGAGATCGTCGACGCGGTGGAGCGCCGTATCCAGGTGTGACGTGGTCCCCGCGTGAGCGGGGGTTAGTACGGGGCAGGCTCTGATGAGTCTGCCCCGTACGGCTTTGCGGGGTTGCCCGGGAGAATATGCTGATCAGCATGACGAGTGAGCCGGAACTGCAGCAGGGCGTGGGTGAGCCGGACGGCTTCCGGCGCCTTTGGACCCCCCATCGGATGGCGTACATCCAGGGTGAGAACAAGCCCACCGGACCGGCTCCCGATGACGGTTGCCCGTTCTGCTCGATCCCGTCGCTGAGCGACGAGGACGGGCTGATCATCGCCCGGGGCAGCGCCGTGTTCGCGGTGCTCAACCTCTACCCGTACAACGGCGGGCACTTGATGGTCGTCCCGTACCGGCACGTGGCCGACTACACGGACCTGGACGAGGCGGAGACGGTCGAGCTCGCCGAGTTCACCAAGCGGGCGATGACGGCGCTGCGCGCGGCCTCCGGGGCGCACGGCTTCAACATCGGGATGAACCAGGGCGCCGCTGCCGGTGCCGGGATCGCCGCGCACCTGCACCAGCACGTGGTGCCGCGCTGGGGCGGGGACACCAACTTCATGCCCGTGGTGGGGCACACCAAGGTGCTGCCGCAGCTGCTGGCGGACACCCGCAAGATGCTCGCCGAGGTCTGGCCGCAGGGCTGAGCGGACCTGACGGGGCAAGGCCGAAGGGCTCGTACCGGGAGGTTCCGGTACGAGCCCTTCGGCGTGCGGCCGTGGTCAGCCGGCGTCGTAGACGTCGGCCTTGAAGGGGCGCACGCCCTGCATCTCGGACTTGAGGATGCCCGTCCGGTTGGTGAAGCGGGCGACGTTGACGTCGTGCTCCTCCAGGAAGTCGACGGTGGCGGCGAGTACCGCGTTGACCACCGGGGTGGCACTGTAGATCACGTCGTCGGACTTGAAGCGGCTGGTCCAGGTGCGGTCGGCCCAGGCGGCCCGGAGCGAGAACGGCTCCGGCAGGGCGATCTTGCCACCCAGCCAGGTGAGCAGGGTGGGCAGCTTCATGAACGGCGCCCGGACGGCCTGCCGGACCACCTCGTCGTTGTCCACCAGGGGCAGGACGACCGTCTTCTCCTCCCAGAACTTGCCGGTCTTGGCGACCGAGATCTCCTTGGGCTTGGGCTTGGCGCCGAAGAGCCCGTTGAGCGGGCCGAGGGCGTAGCCGGCCACCGAGACCCGCAGGGTGTTGCTGAGCACGGTGACGCCGATCACCGTGGTGGTCACCAACTGGCCGTTGTGCAGCACGAGCTGGGTGGCCAGCCGGTGCCGGGTGTCGGTGCCGAGGGTCTGCCGGTTGGCGATGGACTGGATGCCGAAGTCGCGCATCCGGTAGCCGTCCATCTCGGGGCCGCCCGGGCGGCCGATCTCGTCGGCGCCCTCCGGAATGTCCACCACGACCCACTGCTGGATGGCGACGTGCCTCATCCCGCCGTCGGAGATCTCGCTGCGGCCGAGGCCGCCGAGGCGGTCGGCGATGCGGCGGGTGAGATCCCACGGGTGGAAGGTCCGGAAGTCGACCTGGCCCTCGGCCGGACGCAGGTCCTCGACCATCTCCCAGACGCCCCAGCGCATTCCGGCGCCGAGGATGCCCCTGGAGCCGGCGTAGTGCTGGATGTTGGTGTCCTGCTCGGCGGTCAGCCGCTCCAGCTGGGCGCGGAGCGTGCTGGCCTTCTTGTCCAGGTCGTCGCGCGGGACGGCCTTGGGGACGGTCGCGGCTATCGCGCTGCCCTCGACCAGGGCTCCCCAGCGGGAGCGCAGGTCCTCGGTGCTGCGCAGGACGATCCGCTTGGCGACGAACCAGCCGACGACGGGCGCCACCATCATGAGCCGGAAGTACTGGGCGAGCAGCCCGCTCATCGGCGGCCGCAGCACGAAGAGCAGGGCCAGTCCACCGGCGACCAGCAGCGCGACGGTGCCGTAGAAGCCCTCACGGGCCGGGTTCCGCTTCTTCAGCCAGGCCCGGCTCTGGAAGGCGAGCAGCCAGATCAGCGCGCCCGGCAGGAAGAGCAGTCCGCTGACCAGGGTGACCAGGGTGAGCTTGCGGTCCCTGGCGCCTCGGAGATCCTCGGCGGCGAGGCAGTGCTCGACCACCATCCGGGTGTCGGTACCGAAGGACGGGACCAGCGGGTTGCGCTTGGCGGCCAGGGTCCGGTCGATCAGGGCGCGGCTGTAGGCCTCGCCGAGACTTGGCCGGAAAAGGGCGAACTTGCCCTCCTTGATCTTGGCGCCGAGCTTCTCCCCTAGGTCGCGGAAGTCGCTGTCGCGGTAGGCCGCCGAGGAGAGCAGCTGGGTGACTGCGGTCTGTGGTCCGACGTCCGTGCGGGGTATCTGCGCGCCCGGTGTCATGTCCAGCTTGGTCACGGTGGTGCCCCCTCCTCCCCTTGTCAGCCGCAGGGTACCGTGCCGCCGCCGTGCTGCGCGGATCATCGTCTGAACCGCTGTCACATCTCGCCAGGCGTGGCTCCTCTCGCTATGGTGCCCACTTCAGGCCCGCTTTGACCCCGCGGGTCCCGCTGGTCCCGGTGGTGGGAGGATCGGGGCATGGCCGATGCTGAGGTGGTTGCGGTGGATCCGGTGCTCGTCTTCGACGGGGACTGCGCGTTCTGCACGACCTGCAAGAACGCCGCCGAGCGTTATCTGCGGGCGAGCCTGGCGGCCGGGGGGTGGGAGGCGGTGCCGTTCCAGTTCGCGGATCTGGCGGCGTTGGACGAGCGGGCCGGTGGGCGGGGGCTGGTGACCTGGGAGCGGGCCGAGCGGGAGATCCTCTGGGTGACGCCCGGCGGGGAGGTCTACGGCGGGGCCCAGGCGGCCGCGCGGCTGCTGATGCGGTCGGGCGGGGTGTGGGCGTACCTGGGCGGGGCGCTGGCTCTGCCGCCGGTCCGTCCGCTGGCGGGGGTGGTCTATCGGCTGGTCGCGCGGAACCGGCACCGGATGCCCGGTGGGACGCCGGCCTGCGCGCTTCCGCAGCGCGGGTGAGCCTTTCGGGGCGGGAGGTTGACGGATGGGGGCGCGAGGGCGGAAGCGGATGCCGTTCGGCGGGGCCTGCTGCGCCCCGGTGCTTCTGCGGATCAGTGGGGTGCTGTGCCATCCGGTCCGCACGCCGTTGTGCGCCCCCGTCCGTTGATCCCCGCCGCCCCTTTACGCTGACCGCCGCCGGGTTTCACGAGCCGTTCTCGTACCGGGCGGCAAGGGCGGCGGGCATCGGGGCGTGCCGGACGTAGCTGCGCGAGAACTGGCCGGTGCCGTGCGAGATGGACCTCAACTCGACTGGATAGCGGGCGAGTTCGAGTTCGGGGACTTCGGCGCGGACCAGGCTGAGGCCGGGGCCGCCGGGTTCGGTGCCGAGCACGTGGCCGCGGCGGGCGGAGAGGTCGGTGAGGACGGCGCCCTGGTACTCGTCGGGCAGCAGGACCTGGATCTCGTCCACGGGTTCCAGCAGTCGGACGGTGGCGTGGGCGGCGGCCTCGCGCAGTGCGAGGGCGCCGGCGGTCTGGAAGGCGGCGTCAGAGGAGTCGACCGAGTGCGCCTTGCCGTCGGTGAGGGTCACCCGGACGTCGACCATGGGGTAGCCGGCCTTGACGCCGTGGGCGAGTTGGGCGCGTACGCCCTTCTCCACCGAGGGGATGAAGTTGCGCGGCACGGCGCCGCCGACGACCTTGTCGACGAACTCGAAGCCGCTGCCGGGCGCCAGGGGTTCGACGGTGAGGTCGCAGATGGCGAACTGGCCGTGGCCGCCGGACTGTTTGACGTGCCGTCCGTGGCCGCTGGCGGTGGTGGCGAAGGTCTCGCGCAGGGCGACCTGGTACCCGACGGTGTCGAGGTTGACGCCGTAGCGGGTGCGCAGGCGGTCCAGGACGACGGCCTGGTGGGCCTCGCCGGTGCACCAGAGCACGAGTTGGTGGGTTTCGGCGTTCTGCTCCACCCGCAGGGCCGGGTCCTGGGCGGTGAGCCGGGCGAGGCTCTGGGCGAGCCGGTCCTCGTCGCCCTTGCTGTGGGCCCGGATCGCGACAGGGAGCAGCGGTTCGGGCAACGGCCAGCGCTCGAGGACGAGTTGGCCGGCGGAGAGGGTGTCCCCGGTGCGCGCGGTGGCGAGTTTGGCGAGGCAGACCAGGTCGCCGGGGAGGGCGTAGGGGACCGGTCGCTGCTGCTTGCCGAAGGGGGAGGTGAGGGCGGTGACGCGTTCGTCGGGGTGGTCGGCCAGGTGCAGGGTGGTGTCGGGGCGCAGGGTGCCGGAGTAGACCCGGACCAGGCTGAGGCGGCCGACGTACGGGTCCTCGCCGGTGTGGACGACCTGGACGGTGACGGGGGCGTCGGGATCGGAGGACGGCAGGTCGTCCCGGCGTTCCTCGGGGGTGGGGAGGATCTCGGTGATCAGGTCGAGGAGTTCGGCGGCGCCGACGGCGGGGCCGGCCGGGTCGAGCGGGGGTGCGGCGGCGAGTACGGGGTGCACGGTGCCCTGGAGGACTTCGCGGCGCAGCGCCTCGGTGAGCGAGGCGGGGTCGAGGTCCTCGCCGGCCACGTAGCGCTCCAGCAGGGTGTCGTCCTCGCCGGCGATGGCCTCGACCAGGCGGCCGCGGGCCTCGTCGGCGCCGGGTACCTCGCCGCTCTCGCCGTAGCGGCGCCCGGTGAGGAGTTCGAGTGAGCCGTACGGGTGGCCGTCGCGCAGGATCGGCAGGTGGATGGGCAGGACGGTGTCGGGGTGGCCCTCGCCGAAGGCCTCCTGGCAGGCGACCAGGGCCTCCTCGAAGCTGCCCCGGCCCGCGGTGAGGTGGGTGAGGACGATCACGGTGGGCAGCCCGGTGGCGCGGCACTCGCGCCAGAGGGTGAGGGCGGGCAGCGGGATCGGGTCGGCGGCGGAGAGGACCAGGACGGCGGACTCGGCGGCGCGCAGTCCGGCCCGCAGGTCGCCGGCGAAGTCGGCGTAGCCGGGGGTGTCCAGCAGGTTGATCTTGGTGTCGCGCCAGCTGAGCGGGAGCAGCGCGAGCTGGACCGAGCGCTGCTGCTGGTGCTCGATCTCCTCGTAGTCGGCGGCGGTGGTGCCGTCGGGGACGGTGCCCGCCCGGGTGAGGGCGCCCGCGGTGAGGGCGAGGGATTCGGCGAGGGTGGTCTTCCCTGCGCCGCTGGGGCCGATCAGGGCCACGTTGCGCAGTTGCGCGGGCCGCTCGACGGTGGGTGCGGGCGCGTGAGGGGTTCCTCGGTCGGCCATGGCGTGCCTCCTTCGCGGGGGCGGCAGTTACGTCCCGTATGCGGGGAAGTGCCCTGAGTGGCGGCCGGTTTGGGCCGGGACCGGCTCGCGGGGTATGGGGCGGCCAAGCGGTACGAGCGGCCTGGATACCATTGTCGGGCCGGGTGGGTCGTTCCGCTCGGCCGCCGGTCGACCACTGGGGCCGAGGGCGGATAGGTGAGACCAGGGCGGTTTGGAAGGCCATGCTCAACAAGTACGCACGTGCCTTCTTCACACGTGTCCTGACGCCGTTCGCGGCGCTGCTGCTGCGCTGGGGGGTGAGCCCGGACGCGGTGACGCTGATCGGTACGGCCGGCTCGGTCGCCGGTGCGCTGGTGTTCTTCCCCCGGGGCGAGTTCTTCTGGGGCACCATCACGATCACGCTCTTCATCTTCTCCGACCTGGTGGACGGCAACATGGCCCGCCAGGCGGGCAGGTCGAGCAAGTGGGGCGCGTTCCTGGACTCGACGCTGGACCGGGTCGCCGATGCGGCGATCTTCGGCGGGCTGGCGCTCTGGTACGCGGGCAAGGGAGACAACGACCTGCTCTGCGCGATCTCGGTGCTCTGCCTGGCGAGCGGCCAGGTGGTCTCGTACACCAAGGCCCGGGCGGAGAGCCTGGGGCTGCCGTGCAACGTGTCGGGGCTGGTCGAGCGGGCCGAGCGGTTGGTGATAAGCCTGGTCGCGGCGGGTGTGGCCGGCCTGCACACCTTCGGGGTGCCGTATGTGGAGCCGCTGCTGCCGCTGGCGCTGTGGCTGGTCGCGCTGGGCAGCCTGGTGACGGTGCTGCAGCGGATGCTGACCGTGCGCCGGGAGGCGCTGGAGGCCGTCGAGTCGCGGGAGGTGCTGTGAGCGCCCCGGTGCCGAGCGCTCCGGCGCTCAGGGAACGGCTGGTGGACGGTGCCTACGCGCTGGGCTGGTCGGTGCTGAAGCACCTGCCGGAGCCGGTCGCGCGCGGCCTGTTCGACCAGCTGGCGGACTTCACCTGGCGCAAGCGCGGCAAGGGCGTGCGCCAGCTGGAACGCAACCTCTCCCGGGTGCACCCGGGGGCGGGCGAGGAGCGGCTGCGCGAGCTGTCCCGGGCGGGGATGCGCTCCTATCTGCGGTACTGGCTGGAGGCGTTCCGGCTGCCCACCTGGAGCCGGGCGCGGATCTCGGAAGTCGTGCAGGCCAAGGGGCTGGAGAACCTGACCGGTCCGATGGAGGCCGGGCGCGGTGTGGTGGCGGCGCTGCCGCACATGGCCAACTGGGACCTGGCCGGGGCGTGGATCGTCGGCCAGGGGCACCCGTTCACCACGGTCGCCGAGCGGCTCAAGCCGGAGTCGCTGTTCGACCGCTTCGTCGCGTACCGCGAGAGCCTGGGCATGGAGGTGCTGCCGCTGACCGGCGGCGGGGGTTCGGTGATCGGCACGCTGGCCCGCCGGCTGCGGGCGGGAAGGCTGGTCTGCCTGGTCGGCGACCGCGACCTGTCGGACGCCGGCATCCCGGTGGAGTTCTTCGGCGAGCAGACCAAGGTCCCGGCGGGCCCGGCCGCGCTGGCCGTGCGGACGGGGGCGGCGCTGGTCCCGGCCACGCTCTGGTACGACGGTCCGGTGATGCGGGTCGAGATCCACCCCGAGCTGCCGGTGCCCGAGGAGGGCGACCAGCAGTCCAAGGTCCTGGCGATGACCCAGGCACTCGCCGACGTGTGGGCGGACGGGATCCGCGAGCACTCGGAGGACTGGCACATGCTGCAGAAGTTCTGGCTGGCCGACCTGGGCCCACGCCGTACCGCCTGAGGGGGCCGCGATGAAGATCGGAATCGTCTGCCCGTACGACTGGGACGTCCCCGGCGGGGTGCAGTTCCACATCCGCGACCTCGCGGAGCACCTGATCGGCCTCGGCCACCAGGTCTCCGTACTCGCGCCGGCCGAGGACGAGTCGGCGCTGCCGCCGTACGTGGTCTCGGCCGGTCGGGCCGTCGCGGTGCCCTACAACGGCTCGGTGGCCCGGCTCAGCTTCGGCATCCTCTCCGCCGCCCGGGTGAGGCGCTGGCTGAACGAGGGCCGGTTCGACATCCTGCACGTCCACGAGCCCTCCTCGCCCAGCCTGTCGATGCTGGCAGCCTGGTCCGCCTCGGGGCCGATGGTGGGCACCTTCCACACCTCCAACCCGCGGTCCCGCGCGATGATCGCGGCCTCGCCGATCCTCCAGCCGGGCCTGGAGAAGATGAGCGCCCGGATCGCGGTCAGCGAGTACGCCCGGCGCACTCTGGTGGAACACCTCGGTGGCGACGCGGTGGTGATCCCCAACGGCGTGGACGTGCGGTTCTTCGCCGAGGCCGAGCCCGACCCGCGTTGGCAGGGCGGGGCGGCCGACGGCAAGCCCGGCACGATCGGCTTCATCGGCCGGATCAACGAGCCCCGCAAGGGCCTGCCGAGCCTGCTCGCCGCACTGCCCAAGATCCTCGCCGAGCGCCCGGGCGTCCGGCTGCTGGTGGCCGGCAAGGGCGACGAGGAGGAGGCGGTGGCCGGCCTGGCGCCCGAGGTGCGGCGGCAGGTGGAGTTGCTCGGCATGGTCAGCGACCGGGAGAAGGCCCGGTTGCTGCGCAGCGTCGACCTGTACGTGGCGCCGAACACCGGCGGCGAGAGCTTCGGCATCATCCTGGTCGAGGCGATGTCGGCGGGCGCCCCGGTGCTGGCCAGCGACCTGGACGCGTTCCGGCAGGTGCTGGACGGCGGTGACGCCGGCGAGCTGTTCCCGGTCGAGGACCCGGCGGCCCTCGCCGACGCCGCGCTGCGGCTGCTGGGCGACCCGGACCGGCTGGCCCGACTGCGCCGGGCGGCCTCCCGACATGTGCGGCGGTTCGACTGGTCGACCGTCGGCGCGGAGATCCTCTCGGTGTACGAGACGGTCACCGACGGCATGCCGCCGGTGGCCGAGGACGAGCGGACCGGGTGGCGCGGCCGGCTGAAGCTGACCAGGGACTGACCGGCCGGCCGGGGGAACCTGGATTGACGGGCCAACTAGGGTTGGCCTGACGGTGCGTCGACCAACCCCGGGGGCCCGAGATGCCGCAGATATCCATCGACTACTCCGAGGGCGTCGCCTTCGACCGGCCGGCGTTCGTCCGCGATCTGCACTCGCGGGTCGCCGCGCTGATCTCCTCGCCCGTGGACGACTGCAAGACGGTCTTCCGCAAGGCCGAGGACTTCCACGTCGGCCACGGCGGGCTGCCGCGGGCCGCGACGGTGTACCTGGAGATCAAGCTCCTCTCGGGTCGCAGTCGTGAGCTGAGGACCGAGTTGGCCGAGGAACTGCTGAGCCTGCTGGAGCGTTCGGTGCGGCCGGCCTCCGGGGTGCGGGCGCACCTCGCGGTGAACGTGCTGGAGATGGACCGGGACTTCTACCGGAAGAGTGCCCTGTAGCGTTCTGCTCCGTGACTACGTGGATCTGGGCCGCCGCGGCTCTCGTGCTGTTCGCCGTCTACCTGAGCTGGACGGCGGGCCGGCTCGACCGCCTCCACGCCCGGATCGACGCGGCCCGGGCCTCGCTGGACGCGCAGCTCGTCCGGCGGGCCTCCGTCGCGCTTGAGCTGGCCACCTCCTCGCTGCTCGACCCGGCCGCCTCGATCCTGCTGTACGAGGCCTCGCACGCCGCCCGGCAGGCCGAGGACGAGCACCGGGAGGTGGCGGAGAGCGAGCTGAGCCTGGCGCTGCGCGCGGTGTTCGCCGACCCGGAACAGGTGGCGGCGCTACTGGCGGTTCCGGGTGGTGAAGAAGTTGTGAGGGACCTCACAGCGGCGGTGCGCCGGGTGCCGATGGCGCGGCGGTTCCACAACGACGCGGTCCGGGCTGCGCGGGCGGTGCGCGAGCACCGTCTGGTGCGCTATTTCCGGCTGGCCGGTCGGGCGCCCTTCCCGCTCGCCTTCGAGATGGACGACGAACCCCCCGCGGCGCTCACGCCCCAGGGTGCTCCCGCGTGAGCGCGTTACAGCCTGTTTGTCGTATCCCGACTTGCAGGCTTGGACTAGGTGGCGCATGGGCAAGCGGTGGTTCGGGCCTACGATAGGGCGATAGCACTGGTTCATCTTCGAGTGAGGTCTCACGTGTCCACCACCCCCATCACCGCAGACCAGCCGCAGATCGGCACCGCCCGCGTGAAGCGCGGCATGGCCGAGCAGCTCAAGGGCGGTGTGATCATGGATGTGGTCAACGCCGAGCAGGCGAAGATCGCCGAGGACGCCGGTGCGGTCGCCGTCATGGCGCTGGAGCGCGTTCCCGCCGACATCCGCAAGGACGGCGGCGTGGCCCGGATGTCCGACCCGAACATGATCGAGGAGATCATCAACGCGGTCTCCATCCCGGTCATGGCCAAGTCCCGGATCGGCCACTTCGTCGAGGCCCAGGTCCTGCAGTCGCTCGGTGTCGACTACATCGACGAGTCCGAGGTACTGACCCCGGCCGACGAGGTCAACCACTCCGACAAGTGGGCCTTCACCACCCCCTTCGTCTGCGGCGCCACCAACCTGGGCGAGGCTCTGCGCCGCATCGCCGAGGGTGCGGCCATGATCCGCTCCAAGGGTGAGGCCGGCACCGGCAACGTGGTCGAGGCCGTCCGCCACCTGCGCCAGATCAAGAACGAGATCGGCCACCTGCGTGCCCTGGACCACAACGAGCTGTACGCCGCCGCCAAGGAGCTGCGCGCCCCGTACGAGCTGGTCAAGGAGGTCGCCGAGCTCGGCAAGCTCCCGGTCGTGCTGTTCTCCGCCGGCGGCGTGGCCACCCCGGCCGACGCCGCGCTGATGCGCCAGCTGGGCGCCGAGGGCGTCTTCGTCGGCTCGGGCATCTTCAAGTCGGGTGACCCGGCCAAGCGTGCCGCCGCCATCGTCAAGGCCACCACCTTCTTCGACGACCCGAAGATCATCGCCGACGCCTCCCGCAACCTGGGCGAGGCCATGGTCGGCATCAACTGCGACACCCTGCCGGAGACCGAGCGCTACGCCAACCGCGGCTGGTGATTCGGTAGCGCTTCCGGGCCCGCCGCGCAGCAGTGGGGCGCGGCGGGCCGCCGAGCGCGCCCGCAGCACAGACTCCAGCGAACACGATCCAAGAGGTAGCAACCGTGTCCAGCACTCCCGTCATCGGCGTTCTCGCGCTGCAGGGCGACGTCCGTGAGCACCTGGTGGCACTGGCCGCCGCCGACGCGATAGCCCGCCCGGTGCGGCGCGCCGAGGAACTGGCCGAGGTGGACGCGCTGGTGATCCCCGGCGGCGAGTCCACCACCATGTCCAAGCTGGCCCTGCAGTTCGACGTGATGGGCCCGCTGCGCGAGCGGGTGGCCGCCGGGATGCCGGTCTACGGCACCTGCGCGGGCATGATCATGCTCGCCGACAAGATCCTCGACGGCCGGGAGGACCAGGAGACCGTCGGCGGCATCGACATGACCGTCCGCCGCAACGCCTTCGGCCGGCAGAACGAGTCCTTCGAGTCCGGGATCGACTTCAAGGGGCTGGACGGCGGACCGGTGCACGGCGTGTTCATCCGCGCCCCCTGGGTCGAGGCGGTCGGCACGGCCGTCGAGGTGCTGGCGGAGCTGCCGGCTGCCGACGGTCCCGAGAGCCGCATCGTGGCGGTCCGCCAGGGCAACCTGCTCGCCACCTCGTTCCACCCCGAGCTGACCGGCGACCACCGGGTGCACGAGTACTTCGTACGCATGGTCGAGGCCGTCTGAGCGGGCCGCGGCGTAATTCGTCGCTTGATTCCTCGCTCGTCTCCGGGCGCTCTGGTCCGGTGTCGACACTCCTCCCTCCGGCGCTCCTCCGTCGCTTGTCGCTCGTCGCTTTCGACACCGGCGCGCCCTTTGGCTCGCGCGGTGTGCTCCTCGCTCGCCTCCGGGCGCTCTGGTCCGGTGTCGACACTCCTCCCTCCGGCGCTCCTCCGTCGCTTGTCGCCCGTCGCTCCCGATACGGGCGCGCACTTCGGCTCGCGAGGGAGACTGATGCGATGCCAGGTGTCGGTTCGGACACCGGTAAGATCTCCTGTGTTCATTTCCCTTTGGCGACGTAAAGGAGCTGGCGATGTCCGGCCACTCTAAGTGGGCTACCACCAAGCACAAGAAGGCCGTGATCGACGCCAAGCGCGGCAAGCTCTTCGCCAAGATGATCAAGAACATCGAGGTGGCGGCGCGCACCGGCGGTTCCGACCTGGGCGGTAACCCGACGCTGTACGACGCCGTGCAGAAGGCCAAGAAGGCGTCGGTCCCGAACGACAACATCGACCGCGCGATCAAGCGCGGTGGCGGTCTGGAGGCCGGCGGCGCCGACTACCAGACGATCATGTACGAGGGCTACGGCCCGAACGGTGTCGCGGTGCTCATCGAGTGCCTCACCGACAACCGCAACCGCGCCGCCTCGGACGTGCGCGTGGCCATGACGCGCAACGGCGGCTCGATGGCCGACCCGGGCTCGGTCTCGTACATGTTCTCCCGCAAGGGCGTCGTGATCGTCCCCAAGGCCGACGGCGTGGACGAGGACAAGCTCTTCGAGGTCGTCCTCGACCAGGACCCGGAAGAGATCAACGACCTCGGTGAGTCCTTCGAGATCATCTCCGAGGCCTCCAACATGGTTGCCGTCCGCACCGCGCTGGTCGACGCGGGCATCGACTACGACTCGGCCGAGGCCAACTTCGTCCCCAGCGTGCAGGTCCAGCTGGACGCCGACGGCGCCCGCAAGATCTTCAAGCTGATCGACGCCCTCGAGGACAGCGACGACGTGCAGAACGTCTTCGCCAACTTCGACGTCTCCGACGAGGTCATGGCCGAGGTCGACGCCTGATCCCGGATCCGTCCGCTCCGCCCGGCAGCCCGCACGGCTGCCGGGCGGAGGTGTGTTCGGGGCCGGGGTTGTCACAGCCGACCGGTAGCCTTCGCAGGTCGGAACGGAAGGCGGGGCTCGGCGGTGAAGGTACTGGGTGTGGACCCTGGGCTGACCAGGTGCGGTGTCGGCGTGGTCGACGGCGCGCCCGGTCGCCCGCTGCGGATGCTCGGGGTCGGCGTGGTGCGGACCCCGGCCGAGGCGGAGATCGGGCAGCGGCTGCTGCTGATAGAGCAGGGCCTGGAGCGGTGGCTGGACGAGCACCGCCCCGACCTGGTCGCCGTCGAGCGGGTCTTCGCCCAGCACAACGTCCGCACCGTGATGGGCACCGCCCAGGCCAGCGCCGTCGCGATGCTCTGCGCCACCCGGCGCGGCATACCCGTCACCCTGCACACCCCCAGCGAGGTCAAGGCCGCCGTCACCGGCTCGGGCCGGGCCGACAAGGCCCAGGTCACCACCATGGTCACCCGCCTGCTTCGGCTCGACGCCCCGCCCAAGCCCGCCGACGCCGCCGACGCGCTGGCCCTCGCCATCTGCCACATCTGGCGCGGCGGCGCCACCGACCGGATCGCCGCCGCCCTCGCCAAAGCACCGACCGCCCGTAGGGAGCACCTCCGATGATCGCCTTCGTCCAGGGTCCGGTCGCCGCCATCGCGGCCGGCACCGCCGTTGTCGAAGTGGGCGGCGTCGGCATGGCCGTCCAGTGCACCCCCGGCACCCTGGCCGGCCTGCGGCCGGGGGAGCACACCAGGCTCGCCACCTCGCTGGTCGTCCGGGAGGACTCGCTCACCCTCTACGGCTTCGCGGACGACGACGAGCGCGCCACCTTCGAGATCCTGCAGGCCGCCCCGGGCGTCGGGCCGCGCCTGGCCCAGGCCATGCTCGGGGTGCACACCCCCGACGCGCTTCGCCTGGCGGTCGCGAACGGCGACGAGAAGGCCCTGATCGCCGTCCCCGGTATCGGCAAGGCCAAGGCCGCCAAGCTGCTGCTTGAGTACAAGGACAAGCTGGGTGCCCCGCACGGCAGCGTCCCGGCGCAGAAGCCGATCGCCGCCGGTCCCGCTCCGTGGGGCGAGCAGCTGCACGCCGCCCTGGTCGGCCTCGGCTACGCCCCGCGCGAGGCGGACGACGCGGTCGCGGCCGTCACCCCCGAGGCCGAGGCGCAGGCCACCACCGATGTGGGCGCCCTGCTCAAGGCCGCCCTGCGCACCCTCAACCGCGCCCGATGAACGACCGCCCGACCAACCGTCACCAGGCGAACCACCACCCGACGAGCCGGCAGGAGCCCGCCGCGATGAGTCCGTACGACTTCGACCACGCCGACCGCATCGTCACAGCGGCCGCCGACGGCGAGGACCAGGCGGTCGAGGCGGCGCTGCGCCCCAAACTGCTGGACGAGTTCATCGGACAGGAGCGGGTGCGCGAGCAGCTCTCGCTGGTGCTGCAGGCCGCCCGCAAGCGCGGCAGCGCGCCGGACCACGTGCTGCTGAGCGGCCCGCCCGGGCTGGGCAAGACCACCCTGTCCATGATCATCGCGGCCGAGCTGAACGCCCCGATCCGGATCACCTCGGGCCCGGCCATCCAGCACGCCGGCGACCTGGCCGCCATCCTCTCCTCGCTCACCGAGGGCGAGGTGCTCTTCCTCGACGAGATCCACCGGATGTCCCGGCCCGCCGAGGAGATGCTCTACATGGCGATGGAGGACTTCCGGGTCGACGTCATCGTCGGCAAGGGCCCCGGCGCCACCGCCATCCCGCTGGAGCTGCCCCCCTTCACCCTGGTCGGCGCCACCACCCGGGCCGGACTGCTGCCGCCGCCGCTGCGCGACCGCTTCGGCTTCACCGGCCACATGGAGTTCTACGCCCCCGCCGAACTGCAGCGCGTGGTGCACCGCTCCGCGACCCTGCTCGACGTGGAGATAGACCCGGCCGGTGCGGCCGAGATCGCCGGCCGTTCCCGGGGCACCCCGCGCATCGCCAACCGGCTGCTGCGCCGGGTCCGCGACTACGCCCAGGTCAGGCATGACGGCGTGATCACCCAGGAGATCGCCGCGCAGGCCCTCCAGGTGTACGAGGTCGACGCCCGTGGTCTGGACCGGCTCGACCGCGCGGTGCTGGACGCCCTGCTGCGCCTGTTCGGCGGCGGCCCGGTCGGCCTGTCCACCCTGGCGGTCGCGGTGGGGGAGGAGGCCGAGACGGTCGAGGAGGTCGCCGAGCCGTTCCTGGTCCGCGAGGGCCTGCTGGCCCGTACCCCGCGCGGCCGGATCGCCACCGCCGCCGCCTGGACCCACCTCGGGCTCACCCCGCCGCAGACGCAGCCGCGCGGCCCGGTGCCCGCGCAGGGCGAGCTGTTCGACGGGGCGAGGGACGCGGGGTGAGTGACGGCCGCGAGGGGTGCCGACGGTGACAGGGGCCGGGTACCGCTCAGGCAACGGGCCCGGTGGCCGCCCGGCGCGGTGCCCGCGCGAGGCGAACCGTTCGGGGACACGAACGACGCGTGATGAGAACGGCCGGTCGGAGGGTCGCCACTTTCGGCGGCACTCTGCGATGCTTGGCGTTGTCCGATCAGTGCGGGTCGCCTAGACTCCGCCGGACCGCCCCTCTCACCTGACGGGCCGACGACCACCACTGGCCGCCCAGGCGGGCGGCCCGTAAGGATTCTGGCTGCTGTGTCTACACTCCTTCTTCCCCTCGTCATGATCGCCGTGCTGTTCATGCTCTTCCGCTCGAACAAGAAGCGGCAGGAGCAGGCCACGCAGATGCGTTCGGCGATGGAGCCCGGCTCGGGAGTCCGCACCATCGGTGGCATGTACGCCCTGGTGAAGTCGGTCAACGAGGAGACCGTCGAGCTGGAGATCGCGCCCGGTGTGGTGACCCACTTCATCAAGAGCGCCATCGCCGCCGTCCTCGATCCGCAGGAGTACGACGCGATCATCAACGGTCGCCCCGCCGAGGACGAGCCGGCCGACGAGGTGGCCGACGAGGAGGAGGCCGCCGACGCGAAGCCGCTCAGCCTCGAGAAGGACGCGCCCGAGGACGTCAAGGACAAGGGCAGCGCCGACGGCGAGGCTCCCGCAGCCAAGTAACACGACCGGGCGACACCCCCGGCCGTAGCGGCACGAGCCGCGAGCCCACACCAGGACCTCAGGGCCGCCGCCTCCCCGTCCCGGTCCCGCCGCAATCCGGACCGGGCCGGTGGGGGCGGCGGCATGGACAGGGAGAAACGAGCAAGGTGGCAACACCAAAGTCGCGCCCGCGCGACGGCTATCCGGGACGGGCGCTGGCCCTGATCCTGGCGATTGCCGTCGGACTGGTCGCCGTCATGTTCTGGAAGGGTCACACGACCCCGCGACTGGGGATCGACCTCGCCGGTGGCACGAGCATCACGCTGACCGCCAAGTCCGACGACAAGGCCGCGATCAACAAGGCCAACATGGACACCGCGGTCACGATCATCAACAAGCGTGTCAACGGGATGGGCGTCTCCGAGACGGAGGTGCAGACCCAGGGCAATGACACGATCATCGTCAACATCCCCAACGGCGGTGACCGGCAGGCCGCGATCGACCAGGTCGGCACCACGGCCAAGCTCTACTTCCGCCCGGTGCTGGCCTACGCCCCCACCGGTGTGAAGGCCCCGGCCCCCTCGTCCACCCCGAGCGCGAGCGGCAGCCCGTCGCCGTCCGCCAAGCCGTCCGCCGGCGCCTCGGCCGGCACCGGTTCCGCCTCGCCGTCAGCGAGTGCCAGCAAGGCCGGCCGGGCCCTCACCGACGCCCTGAAGGCCGACCCGTCGGCCTCGGCGGGCGCCACCCCGTCGGGTTCCGCGAGCGCCGGTGCGACGGCGAGCCAGAGTGCCGCGCCGTCCGCCGCCCCGAACCCCCCGTCCCCGGCGGACATGACCGCGGCCCTCACCCAGGGCACCGTGCCGCCCGAGCTGCAGCAGCAGTTCACCGCGCTGGACTGCTCGGACCCGACCCAGCAGAAGGACTACCAGACCGACCCGACCAAGTCCGCGGTCGCCTGCAGCTTCGACAAGGAGCAGGGCGTCTGGAACAAGTTCGCGCTCGGCCCGGTGGCGGTGAACGGCCAGGACGTCTCCAAGGCGCAGGCCACCTTCGACACCCAGCAGGGTGCCGGCTGGCAGGTCCAGCTCTCCTTCAACGACAAGGGCTCCAGCGCCTTCGCCGGCACCACCGGCAAGCTGGCCACCCAGCCCTCCCCGGCCAACCAGTTCGCCATCGTGCTGGACGGCAAGGTCGTCTCCCACCCGTACGTCAGCCAGTCGATCACCGGCGGCAACGCGGTGATCTCCGGCAGCTTCACCCAGGACCAGGCCAAGAGCCTGGCCAACGTGCTGAGCTACGGCGCGCTGCCGCTCACCTTCGACAAGAGCGACGTCACCACCGTCTCGCCGCAGCTCGGCGGTGACCAGCTGCAGGCCGGTCTGATCGCCGGTGCGATCGGTATGGCACTGGTGGTCCTCTACTCGCTGGTCTACTACCGGGGCCTGGGCCTGGTCTCGATCGCCGGTCTGGTGGTCTCGGCGGCGCTCACCTACTCGATCATGTCGCTGCTCGGCGCCGGCATCGGCTTCGCGCTGAACCTGCCCGCCGTCTGCGGTGCCATCGTCGCGATCGGTATCACCGCGGACTCGTTCATCGTGTACTTCGAGCGCATCCGCGACGAGGTCCGCGAGGGCGCCCTGCTGCGTCCGGCCGTCCAGCGCGCCTGGCCGCGCGCCCGCCGCACCATCCTGGTCTCGGACTTCGTGTCCTTCCTGTGTGCCGCGGTGCTGTACATCGTCTCGGTCGGCAAGGTGCGGGGCTTCGCCTTCACCCTCGGTCTGACCACCCTGCTCGACGTCGTGGTGATCTTCCTCTTCACCAAGCCGCTGATCACCATCCTGGCCCGCCGCAAGTTCTTCGCGGACGGCCACCCGTGGTCCGGTCTGGACCCGAAGCGCCTGGGTGCCCGCTCGCCGATCCGGGGCAGCCGCCGCCGCTCCGCCGCCACCGCTGCCGTGAAGGAGGCCTGACGCGATGCCACGCTTCGGCAATCTCGGCCACCGTCTCTACCAGGGCGAGGTCAGCTTCGACTTCGTCGGCCGGCGCAAGCTCTGGTACAGCCTCTCCGGCGTGATCGTGGTGCTCGCGGCGATCGGCCTGGCGATGGGTCTGCACCTGGGCATCGAGTTCAAGGGCGGGTCCGTCTACACGGTCACCAAGCCGGGACTGACGGTCGCCCAGGCGCAGGACGCCGCCAACGGGATCACCCATGACTCGACCGCGGTGGTTCAGCACACCGGCACCGGTGAGGTCAGGATCCAGGTGAGCTCCGCGGAGAAGGTGCCCGCGAGCACCTTCATCGAGGGCCTCTCCAAGGACCTGAACGTCCAGACCAAGGACATCAACGCCCAGGTGATCGGCCCGAGTTGGGGCCATGAGATCTCCCAGAAGGCCCTGCTGGGCCTGGTGATCTTCATGGTGCTGGTGACGGTCTACCTGGCCGTCGCCTTCGAGTGGCGGATGGCCGTGGCCGCGCTGGTCGCGCTGATCCACGACCTCCTGATCACCATCGGTGTCTACGCCCTGGTGGGCTTCGAGGTCACCCCGGGCACCGTGATCGGCTTCCTGACCATCCTCGGTTACTCGCTCTACGACACGGTCGTCGTCTTCGACACCGTGAAGGAGAACACCCGGGGCATCACCAAGCAGAACAAGCAGACCTTCAGCGAGGCCGCCAACCACGGCCTCAACCAGACCCTGGTGCGCTCCATCAACACCACCGTGGTCGCCCTGCTGCCGGTCTCCGCACTGCTGTTCATCGGTGGCGGCCTGCTCGGTGCCGGCACCCTGAACGACATCTCGCTCGCCCTGTTCATCGGTCTCGCGGCCGGTGCCTACTCCTCCATCTGCGTGGCCACCCCGCTGTACGCGCAGCTCAAGGAGCAGACCCCCCAGATGCGGGCGCTGGCCAAGAAGGTCCTCGGTCGCCGCGCCGCCGACGCCAAGCTGGCCGCCGAGGCCCCCGTGGACGCTGCGGGGGAGGCTGTCGAGGACGAGATCCCGGCAGGTATGGTCGGACAGCGCAGCGAGCCGGTGAGCCGGTCCCGAAGCAAGGGCCGTCCGTCCGGCAACCGCTGAATCCACGCCGTACCCGCAGTAGAGGAACCCCCGTGACCGTTTCCGATCCCGCCCTCGCCGAGCTGTTGAACAGCAGGATCCGGGACGTCCCCGACTACCCGAAGCCGGGTGTGCTGTTCAAGGACATCGCTCCGCTGCTCGCCGACGCGGAGGCCTTCGCGGCCCTCGTCGACGCGCTGGCGAGCCGGGCGAAGGCACACGGCGCCACCAAGGTGGTCGGTCTGGAGGCACGGGGGTTCGTCCTGGCGGCCCCGGCGGCGTACGCGGCCGGGCTCGGCTTCGTGCCGATCCGCAAGAAGGGCAAGCTGCCCGGCGAGGTGTACGGCCGCTCCTACGAGCTGGAGTACGGCTCGGCGACCCTGGAGGTCCAGTGCGACGCCTTCGAGCCGGGCGAGAAGGTGCTGGTGGTGGACGACGTGCTGGCCACCGGCGGCACGCTGAGCGCCTCGCTGGACCTGGTCCGGCAGGCCGGTGCCGAGCCGGCCGGTGTGGTCGTGCTGATGGAGCTGGGCTTCCTGCCCGGCCGTGACCGGCTCACCGAGCACCTGGGCGGCGCTCCGCTGGAGACGCTGGTCCTGGTCTGAGCAAGACCGCGCGGGGCGGCGACCACACACGTGGTCGCCGCCCCGCGCGTGTTCGCTCGGGCCGCTCGCACGCCGGGCGGTCGAACGCCGCAGTTCCGGGCTGGGTACCATGAAGATTCACCCCTTCCCGGTCGCGCGAAGGGGAAGGCAACGCGCCCCGAGGAGTGCCCTTGCCCGACGAGGCCCAGCCCACGGCCGAGGCCGCCGCCCCCGAGAACCGGCCCGCGCCTTCGGGGGCCACCCCGGTGCGTCCGGCGCCGCCCGCCATCTCGCGGCTCTCGTCCTCCGGTGGCATGCGAGCGCGCCTGGCCCGCCTCGGCGGCCAGCGCGGCACGATGCTGAACCCGGTGCTGGAGCCGCTGTTCCGCACCATCAGGGACAACGACCCGAAGGCCGACCCGGCCCTGCTGCGCGACATCGAGCGCGCCTACGTGGTCGCGGAGAAGTGGCACCGCGGACAGAAGCGCAAGAGCGGCGACCCGTACATCACCCACCCGCTCGCCGTCGCCACCATCCTGGCCGAGCTGGGCATGGACGCCCCCACCCTGATGGCCGGGCTGCTGCACGACACCGTCGAGGACACCGACTACGGCCTGGAGACGCTGCGCCGCGACTTCGGCGACTCGGTCGCACTGCTGGTGGACGGCGTCACCAAGCTGGACCGGGTCAAGTTCGGCGAGGCCGCGCAGGCCGAGACCGTGCGCAAGATGGTCGTGGCGATGGCCAAGGACCCGCGGGTCCTGGTGATCAAGCTGGCCGACCGCCTGCACAACATGCGCACCATGCGCTACCTCAAGCGGGAGAAGCAGGAGAAGAAGGCCCGCGAGACCCTGGAGATCTACGCCCCGCTGGCGCACCGGCTGGGCATGAACACCATCAAGTGGGAGCTGGAGGACCTCGCCTTCGCGATCCTCTACCCCAAGATGTACGACGAGATCGTGCGTCTGGTGGCCGAGCGCGCGCCCAAGCGGGACGAGTACCTGGCCACCGTGATCGACCAGGTCCAGGGCGACCTGAAGGGCGCCCGGATCACCGCTCAGGTGACCGGCCGGCCGAAGCACTACTACTCGGTCTACCAGAAGATGATCGTGCGGGGCCGCGACTTCGCCGAGATCTACGACCTGGTGGGCATCCGGGTCCTGGTCGACACCGTCCGCGACTGCTACGCGGCGCTGGGCACCATCCACGCGCGGTGGAACCCGGTGCCGGGGCGGTTCAAGGACTACATCGCCATGCCGAAGTTCAACATGTACCAGTCGCTGCACACCACGGTGATCGGTCCCGGCGGCAAGCCGGTCGAGCTTCAGATCCGCACCTTCGACATGCACCGCCGCGCCGAGTACGGCATCGCCGCGCACTGGAAGTACAAGCAGCGCGCGGTGGCCGGCGCCTCCAAGATCCGTACCGACACGCCGACCCAGGTCCGCAAGGAGGACAAGGCCGGGGCGGTCAACGAGATGGCCTGGCTGCGGCAGCTGCTGGACTGGCAGAAGGAGACGGAGGACCCGGGCGAGTTCCTGGAGTCGCTGCGCTTCGACCTCTCCAACAACGAGGTCTTCGTCTTCACCCCGAAGGGCGACGTCATAGCGCTGCCCGCGGGCGCCACCCCGGTGGACTTCGCCTTCGCGGTGCACACCGAGGTCGGCTGCCGCTGCATAGGGGCGAGGGTCAACGGCCGGCTGGTGCCGCTCGAGTCGACACTGGAGAACGGCGACACCGTCGAGGTGTTCACCTCCAAGGCGGAGAACGCGGGCCCGTCCCGGGACTGGCTGAGCTTCGTCAAGTCCCCGCGCGCCCGGAACAAGATCAAGGCGTGGTTCTCAAAGGAACGCCGCGAGGAGGCGATCGAGCAGGGCAAGGACGCCATCGCCCGGGCGATGCGCAAGCAGGGCCTGCCGATCCAGCGCATCCTCACCGGCGACTCGCTGGTCACCCTGGCACACGAGATGCGCTACCCCGACATCTCCTCGCTCTACGCGGCGATCGGCGAGGGCCATGTCGCGGCGCAGAACATCGTGCAGAAGCTGGTGCAGGCGCTCGGCGGCGAGGAGGAAGCCACCGACGACCTGGCCGAGACCGCCACCCCGACCCGTCAGGGCCGTGCGGCGCGGCGCCGGGCCAAGGGCGACCCGGGCGTGATCGTCAAGGGTGTCGACGACGTCTGGGTCAAGCTCTCCCGCTGCTGCACCCCGGTGCCGGGCGACCCGATCGTCGGCTTCGTCACCCGCGGCAACGGCGTCTCGGTGCACCGCTCGGACTGCGTCAACGTGGAGTCGCTGGCCCAGCAGCCGGAGCGGATGATCGAGGTCGAGTGGGCCGCCACCCAGTCCTCGGTGTTCCTGGTGGCGATCCAGGTCGAGGCGCTGGACCGCTCCCGGCTGCTCTCGGACGTCACCCGGGTCCTCTCGGACCAGCACGTCAACATCCTCTCGGCGGCGGTGCAGACCTCCCGGGACCGGGTGGCGATGAGCCGCTTCACCTTCGAGATGGGCGACCCCAAGCACCTCGGGCACGTGCTCAAGGCGGTCCGCGGGGTCGAGGGCGTGTACGACGTGTACCGGGTCACCTCCGGACGGAAGTGATCCGGCCGCCGAAGCCGCTCTGATGTGCGCGGGGCCTCCTGCCGGTACAGGCTGGGAAGAGTCAACCCAGTGGTGGGAGGCCCCATGAACCTCAAGCTGACGACTGTGACCGCACTTGCCTGTGCGGCGTTGACGGCAGGCGCGCTGGGAGGCGGTGGCACGGCCCTGGCGGCCGACTCGCCCTCGCCCTCGGCCTCACCGTCCGCCGCCTTAGCGTCCAACGGTGTCGCGAAGCTGTCCGGGCCGAACGTCGTGCTGTCGGCGATCAAGGCGCTCAAGGACGGCCACTCGTCCCACGTCAACGGCCGGATCGACGACGGCGTCAACCTGGTCACCTTCGACCTGTCGATGGACGTCGGCGGCAACTGCAACGGTTCCGTGAGCGAGAGCTTCCTCGGCAACTTCCAGGTCACCAGGGTGGGCAACGACCTCTGGGTCAAGCCCGACCAGGCGTTCTGGCAGAACCACGGCGGACAGGCGGTGGCCAAGCTGGTGGGCGACCGCTACCTGAAGACCACCGCCGACAACGTGCAGTTCCTGGAACTCGCCTCGATCTGCGACCTGTCCCAGCTGGCCGACTCGCTGTCGCCCACCGGGGTCGACCTGACCACGGGCCCCCAGGGCTCCAGCAACGGCGTCCCGGCGGTGTCCGTACTGGGCACCAAGGGCGAGGAGCACGGCACCCTCTGGGTGGCCACCCAGGGCCGGCCCTACCCGCTCCACTTCCAGCGGACCGGCGGCATCGGCAGCGAGATGCTCAACTTCAAGGAGTTCTCCGTGCCGGTGAAGAAGACCACCCCGGCGCCTTCGCAGAGCATCGACCTCAACCGGCTCACCCAGATCTTCGGGTCGACTCCCTCCGGGACGGCGACCACTTGATCCGGCCGGCGCCTACCCGGCCCGGCCCATCTCCCTGAGCAGCCCGACCTGCCTGGCGGCGAGTTCGGTGGTGCGGCGCATGTGACGGGCGAGGAAGGCGAGTTCGGCGTCGCTGTACCCGACCAGCAGCGTCTGCCAACCCTCGCCCAGGCGGGCCCAGAGCTCGCCGAGCCGCCGGGTCGCCTCGGGCACCGGCTCGACCAGTACCCGCCGCCGGTCGGAGCTGTCGCGGCGGCGGGTCACGTACCCCGCCTTCTCCAGGCGGTCGACCAGACGGGTCGCCGAGCCACTGGTGAGTCCGGTGAGCTCGGCGATCCGCCCGGTGGTGAGCGGACCGCTCTCCAGGGTCAGCAGATTGAGGCACTGCACATCGGTGGGGTGCAGGCCGAGATGGTCCGCGATCGCCTGGTTGAACAGGGCGTACGCGGCCATGTAGCGGCGGGACTCCTGCTCCAGTTCGGTCGGCCGCACCGGTCACCTCCGAAAAATATCTGCGCGACGCAGAGATTGCGTCATACAGTTCCTGCATGACGAATGAATCCTATGTCGCCGTCGCGGGTGCGACCGGCGCCCAGGGCGGAGCGGCCGCCCTCGCCCTGTTGGAACGGGGCTTTCGCGTGCGGGCGTTCACCCGTCTGCCGCAGTCGTCCGTCGCCGCGCGGCTGCGCGCCGCCGGGGCGGAGGTGGTGTTCGCCGACTTCGACCGGCGGGAGTCGCTGGACGCGGCGCTGAGCGGGGTGGACGCGCTCTTCGCGATGTCCACGCCCTTCGGCACCGACACCGGGACGGAGGTGCGGCAGGGAACGGCACTGCTGGACGCCGCCGCGGCGGCGGGGGTCGGCCGGATCGTGTTCAGCTCGGCCGCCCACGCGGACCGGGGGACCGGCATCCCGCACTTCGACAGCAAGTACCGGATCGAGCGGCACCTGGCCGGGCTCGGCGTGCCATGGACGGTGCTCGGGCCGGCGGCCTTCATGGAGAACTACACCGGGGAGTGGACGCTGAGCGGCCTGCGGGAGGGGAGGTTCGTGCTGCCGCTGCCCGCGGACCGTCCGCTGGCGCTGATCTCCGCGCGGGACATCGGGGTCTTCGCGGCCGAGGTCCTCGCCAGGCCCGAGGAGTTCGCCGGGCGGCGGGTCGACATCGCCTCCGACCGGCTCACCTGTCCCGGGATCGCAGAGGTGCTCAGCGGGGTGTGTGGGCGGCCGATCGGCTTCGAGACCAAGCCGCTCGCCGAGATCGAGGCGTACTCGGCCGATCTGGCCGCGATGTTCCGCTACTTCACCGAGGTCGGCCTGGACGTCGACGTGGAAGGGCTGCGCCGGGACCATCCCGAGGTGGGCTGGCAGCGCTTCGCGGACTGGGCCGCCGAACAGCAGTGGCGCCTGTAGGCGGGGCGGGGACAGGGGCGCCGGGGGCCGCGTGGACGGCCGCGCGGGCTGCCGGACGAGGACCGGCGCCCCTGTCGCAGCGGTACTCAGCCGCTGAACTCCTGCAGGCTCTTCTGGGCCTGGTCCAGCAGGGCCCGACGGCCGGCCAGCTCGGACTCCAGCTTGGCGACCTTGCTCGCGTTGCCGGCGGCACGGGCCTTGTCCAGGTCGGCCTGGAGCTTGTCCACGGCGGCCTGGAGGAGACCGGTCATACCGGCGGCGCGGGCCTTGGCCTCCGGGTTGGAGCGCTTCCACTCGGCGTCCTCGGCCTCGCGGATGGCCCGCTCGACCGCGTTCAGGCGGCCGTCCAGCTTCGGCCGGGCGTCGCGCGGCACGTGGCCGATAGCCTCCCAGCGCTCGCTGATGTCGCGCAGCGCGGCCTTGGCGGCCTTGAGGTCGGTGACCGGCAGGATCGCCTCGGCCTCGACCAGCAGGGCCTCCTTCAACTTCTGGTTCTCGCCCTGCTCGGCGTCCCGCTCACTGAAGGCGGCGGCACGGGCCTGGAAGAAGACGTCCTGCGCGCCCCGGAACCGGGCCCACAGCTCTTCCTCGGCGTCCCGCTGGGCCCGCCCGGCGGCCTTCCAGCGCGCCATCAGGTCGCGGTAGGCGGCGGCCGTGTCGCCCCAGTCGGTGGAGTCGGACAGCGCCTCGGCCTCGGCGACCAGCCGCTCCTTGGCCGCGCGGGCGCTCTCGCGCTCCGCGTCCAGGGTCGCGAAGTGTGCCTTGCGGTGCTTGGAGAACACCGAGCGGGCGTGCGAGAAGCGGTGCCACAGCTCGTCGTCGCTCTTGCGGTCCAGACGGGGCAGGCTCTTCCAGGTGTCCACCAGGGCGCGCAGCCGGTCGCCGGCCTCCCGCCACTGGGTGGACTCGGCGAGCCGCTCGGCCTCGGCGACCAGGTTCTCCTTGGCCGTACGGGCGTCCTCCTGGGCCTTGGTGCGAGCCGCCTTGCGCTCCGCCTGCCGGGACTCGATCTCGCCGCTGAGCGTGTCGAGCCGCTGGGCGAGCGAGGCCAGGTCGCCGACCGCGTGCGCCTCGACGACCTGCTGGCGCAGGTGCTCCAGCGCGGTCTGGGCGTCCTTGGCGGCCAGGTCGGTCTTGCGGACGCGGTGCTCCAGCAGGCCGATCTCGGCTTCCAGGCCCTGGTACTTGCGCTCGAAGTAGGCGAGGGCCTCCTCGGGGGAGCCCGCCTGCCAGGAGCCGACGAGGTGTTCACCCTCGGCCGTCCTGACGTAGACGTTCCCCTGCTCGTCGACACGGCCCCACGGGTCGCTGCTCACAGCGCCTCCTCCACATGACGTCGCGCCCACCCGAGTGTGGTGCGCGTACGTCGTCCACAGTTGATGTGCGGCGGACCGATGGAGTCCGCCGTCCGAGCCGTCGAGTTGTTCGCGCCGAGGGTGACGGCTGACGGTCAGGGCACCCTATACAACAGCAACATAGGCGACCAGCGCCGGTGCTGTCCGCATCCGGGCCGGGCGATTTCTGGCGGCGCTGCCTCCCGAGCCGCCCGCGCGGGAGCGGGAGGCAGCGCCGCAGAGTATCAACTCTTGGTGGCGGTAACCGAGTTCAGCACCACGTTGGCGTTCGGGGCGCCGTCGCCAGGGCCGTTGGCGTCGTTCTCGCCGCCGCCGGCGATGTTGTTCAGTACGTCCAGGCCGCCGGTGATCTTGCCGAACGGGGTGTAGTTGGGCGGCAGCTGGGTGTCCTTGTAGACCAGGAAGAACTGGCTGCCGTTGGTGCCCGGTCCGGCGTTGGCCATCGCCACGGTGCCCGCCGGGTAGGTCGCGCCGGTCAGGTTCTCGTCCGCGAACTGGTAGCCGGGGCCGCCGGATCCGGTGCCCGTCGGGTCGCCGCACTGCAGCACGTAGATGCCCGAGGTGGTGAGCCGGTGGCACTTGGTGTGGTCGAAGTACTGCTCGCCGGCGAGGAAGACGAAGGAGTTGACCGTGTGCGGCGCCTTCGCGGCGTCCAACTCCAAGGTCACCTTGCCGCAGCTGGTGTCCAGCGTGGCGGTGTACTTGGCGCCGGAGTCGACGGACATGGCCGGCTCGGCCTTCCACTGCTTGCCGTTCGGCTTGCCGGGCGCCGGGGCGGTGCAGCCCTTGACCGGGGTGGGGGCCGCGGTCGGGGTCGGTGCGGCGTGCGGTGCGGCGTTCTTGGACGCGCTCTTGTCGAACATGCCGCCCGCCCAGGCGCCGGCGCCGGCGATCACCACGACGGCCGCGACGGCTGCGCTCACGACGGCGTTGCGGCGCTTGGCCTTGCGCCGGGCCTCGACCCGGCGCTCCATCTGCCGCTCGTACTTCTCGCGGGCGAGCTGCCGCCGCCGCTGTTCGCTGCTGACCACCGGCCGTGTCTCCTGATGTCGTGCCTGCTTGTTGTGCGGGATCATCCCACCCGCTGGCGGCCAAGTGTAAAGACCTCGTGCGTAAGTGCGGGATCAACCGGAGGTTCCGGCGGCCGCGAGTCAGCGGGGCCCGGGGCGGACTCACCGCCATCTGGTTCGCAACCGGTGCCGTACCGCCGGTAGGCTGCGGTGAGACCAGCGGTGACGAATCAGGGAAGGCACCGCCACCCGAGAGCATGAGGACGTCACGTGTTCGTCGCCGGATTTCCAGCCGGAGCCTGGGGTACCAACTGCTACCTGGTCGCCCCGGCCGCCGGTGAGGAGTGCGTGATCGTCGATCCCGGCCACGAGGCGGCCCGGGGCGTCGAGGACCTGATCCGCGAGCACCGGCTGAAGCCGGTGGCCGTGCTGCTCACCCACGGGCACATCGACCACATCGCGTCGGTGGTGCCGGTCTGCGGTGCCCGGAACGTGCCGGCCTGGATCCACCCCGAGGACCGCTACATGATGGCCGACCCGGAACGGGCGCTCGGCCGCTCGCTCGGGCAGCAGCTGATGGGCTCGATCACGGTCGGCGAGCCGGACGACGTACGGGAGTTGAAGGACGGCAGTGTCCTGGAACTGGCGGGCCTGGAGCTCACCGTCGACCACGCGCCCGGCCATACCGGGGGGTCGGTGACCTTCAGGACGCCCGCGGCCGGAGAGGTTCCTCCGGTGCTGTTCTCGGGCGATCTGCTCTTCGCCGGCTCCATCGGGCGCACGGACCTCCCGGGTGGTGACAGCAAGGCGATCATGGAATCGCTGGCCCGGGTGTGCCTGCCCCTCGACGACGCCACCGTGGTCCTCTCCGGCCACGGCTCCCAGACGACCATCGGCCGTGAGCGCGCCACCAACCCCTACCTCAGGCAGGTAGCCGGAGCGGCGGACGCTCCAGCTTTCCCGCGACGAGGAATGTGACGGAAGAGAAGTTGAGTACCTTCACCGCCCCCAAGGGCACCTACGACCTGCTGCCGCCCAGCTCCGCGACCTTCCTGGCGATCCGCGAGCGCCTCTCCGCGCCGCTGCGCCGGGCCGGGTACGGCTACATCGAGACGCCGGTCTTCGAGGACGTCAAGCTCTTCTCGCGCGGTGTCGGCGAGTCCACCGACATCGTCACCAAGGAGATGTTCTCCCTCACCAAGCGCGGCAGCGAGGACCTCGCGCTGCGCCCCGAGGGCACCGCCTCCGTGCTGCGCGCCGCGCTCCAGGCCAACCTGCACAAGCTCGGCAACCTGCCGGTGAAGCTCTGGTACTCGGGCTCGTTCTACCGCTACGAGCGCCCGCAGAAGGGCCGCTACCGCCAGTTCGCCCAGGTCGGCGCAGAGGCGCTCGGGGCCGAGGACCCGGCGCTGGACGCCGAGCTGATCATCCTGGCCGACGACGCCTTCCGCTCGCTGGGCCTGCGCAACTACAAGCTGCTGATCAACAGCCTGGGCGACAAGCAGTGCCGCCCGGTCTACCGCGCCGCGCTGCAGGAGTTCCTGCGCACCCTCGTCCTGGACGAGGAGACCCGCCGCCGCTGCGAGATCAACCCGCTGCGCGTGCTGGACGACAAGCGCGAGAACATCCAGGTGCAGCTGGCCGACGCCCCGCGCCTGCGCGACTACCTGTGCGAGGACTGCAAGGCGTACGACGAGAAGGTCCGCGAGTTGCTGACCGCCGCGGGTGTCGCCTTCGAGGACGCCCCGAGGCTGGTCCGCGGCCTGGACTACTACACCCGGACCACCTTCGAGTTCGTGCACAACGGTCTCGGCGCCCAGTCCGCGATCGGCGGCGGCGGCCGCTACGACGGCCTGTCCGAGATGCTCGGCGGCCCCGCGCTGCCGTCGGTCGGCTGGGGCCTCGGGGTGGACCGCACCTACCTCGCGTTGGAGGCCGAGGGCATCACCCTCGACCTGCCCGGCGCCACCTCGGTCTACGCCGTGGCGCTCGGCGAGGAGGCCAAGAACGTGCTCTTCGCCAAGGTGATCGAGCTGCGCCGGGCCGGCGTCGCCACCGACCTCGCCTTCGGCGTCAAGGGGATCAAGAACGCCATGAAGTCCGCCGACCGTTCCGGCGCCCGCTTCGCCCTGGTCGCCGGGGACCGAGATCTCGCCGAAGGGGTCGTCCAGCTCAAGGACATGACCACCGGCGAGCAGACCCCCGTCGCCCTCGAAGCACTCGTATCCACCCTGAAGGAGAAGCAGCTGTGATCCGCACGCACGACGCGGGCACGCTCCGCGCGGAGCACGCCGGAGAGTCCGTCACCCTGGCCGGCTGGGTCGCCCGCCGCCGGGACCACGGCGGTGTCGCGTTCATCGACCTGCGCGACGCCTCCGGCACCGTGCAGATCGTGGTCCGCGACCTGGAGTCGGTGCACGGCCTGCGCGCCGAGTACTGCGTCAAGGTGGTCGGCGAGGTGCGCGTCCGCCCGGAGGGCAACGAGAACCCGGAGATCCCGACCGGCAAGGTCGAGGTCGTGGTCAGCGAGATCGAGGTGCTCTCCGAGGCGGCCCCGCTGCCGTTCCCGGTCGCCGAGTACGAGCCGGGCACGGTCAACGAGGAGGTCCGGCTGCGCTACCGCTACCTGGACCTGCGCCGGGAGGGTCCGGCCAAGGGCCTGCGACTGCGCTCCAAGGTCAACAACATCATCCGCCGGGTGATGGAGGAGAACGACTTCCTCGACATCGAGACGCCGTACCTCACCCGCTCCACCCCCGAGGGCGCCCGCGACTTCCTGGTCCCGGTCCGCCTGCAGCCCGGTTCCTGGTACGCGCTGCCGCAGTCGCCCCAGCTGTTCAAGCAGCTGCTGATGGTGGCCGGCATGGAGCGCTACTACCAGATCGCCCGCTGCTTCCGCGACGAGGACTTCCGCGCCGACCGGCAGCCGGAGTTCACCCAGCTGGACATCGAGGCCTCCTTCGTCGACCAGGAGGACATCCTGGCCCTCGGCGAGAAGATCATCGGTGCCATCTGGCGCGAGGTGCACGGCTACGAGATCCCGAACCCGCTGCCCCGGATGAGCTACGCGGACGCCATGTCCCGCTACGGCTCCGACAAGCCGGACGTCCGCTTCGGCCAGGAACTCACCGACCTCACCGAGTACTTCAAGGGCACCGGGTTCCGGGTGTTCCAGGCGCCCTACGTCGGTGCGGTGGTCATGCCCGGCGGTGCCTCGCAGCCGCGCAAGCAGCTGGACGCCTGGCAGGACTGGGCCAAGGCGCGCGGCGCCCGGGGCCTGGCGTACGTCCTGGTCGACGCCGAGACCGGTGAGCTGCGCGGCCCGGTCGCCAAGAACCTCTCCGAGGAGCACCTGGCAGGCCTCGCCGCCGCCGCGGGTGCCAAGCCGGGCGACGCGGTCTTCTTCGCGGCCGGCCGGAAGACCGCCTCGCAGGAGCTGCTCGGCGCCGCCCGACTGGAGATCGGCCGCCGCTGCAACCTGATCGACGAGTCGAAGTGGGCCTTCCTCTGGGTGGTCGACTTCCCGATGTTCGAGCCGATCGAGGACGACAAGGGCGAGTTCCAGGGCTGGCACGCGGTGCACCACCCGTTCACCGCACCGACCGCCGAGTCGCTGGCCACCTTCGACACCGACCCGGGCAGTGCGCTCTCCAACGCCTACGACCTGGTGCTCAACGGCTCGGAGCTGGGCGGCGGTTCGATCCGCATCCACCAGCGCGACGTGCAGAAGCGGGCGTTCGACGCGATCGGGCTCTCCGAGGAGGAGGCCACCTCGCAGTTCGGCTTCCTGCTGGACGCCTTCAACTACGGCCCGCCGCCGCACGGTGGCGTCGCCTTCGGCCTGGACCGGATCGTCACCCTGCTCGGCGGGTACGACACCATCCGGGACGTGATCGCCTTCCCGAAGACCTCCACCGGTGGTGACCCGCTGACCGGCGCGCCGACCCCGATCACCGCGGCCCAGCGCCGGGAGGCCGGTGTCGACGCGCAGCCCAAGGCCGCGGCCGAGGCCAAGGCCAAGGCCGAGGTCTCGAACGAGGGCTGACGAACGGTCCGGTCGGATCAGTAGCATCACCTTCACGGCCCCGGTCCGGTGTCCCCGACACCTGGCCGGGGCCGGTCCACAACGTCCCACAACGGGGTGTGACTAGCGGAGGACTAGGCATGACCGTACGTATCAGAGTTGAGCGCCCCTCGGACGCTCCGGCGACCAGACGCGTGCACATGGCCGCCTTCCCCGGGCCGGACGAGGCCGATCTGGTGGACGCGCTGCGCCGGGACCCGTCCTGGCTTGACCAGCTCTCCGTGGTCGCCGTGACCGACCTGGCGGAGCGCGAACTGGTCGTCGCGCACGCGCTGTTGACCCGGCTCCGGATCGGCCAGGACGAGGGGCTGGCGCTCGCCCCGGTGGCGGTCGCGCCCGAGTGGCAGGGCAAGGGCGTGGGCCGGCTGGTGGTGCAGGCCGCCCTGGACGCGGCGGACGCGGCCGGGGAGCGGTTGGTGGTGGTACTCGGCGACCCCAACTACTACCGGCACTTCGGCTTCACCCCGGCCTCCCGGCACGAGGTCACCGGGCCGTTCCCGGTCCGCGACGAGTACTTCCAGGCACTGCCGCTCAGTTCCTACGACGGGCGCCCGCGCGGCCTGTGCCGCTACCCGACGCCGTTCGAGGCGAGCTGAACCACCGCCTCGCGGGCGGGAGGTGCGCCCTCCTGCCGGGCGCGAGCTTCCCGCGTCCTACCGGTTCGCCCCCACCGCGATGGTCTCCCGGCAGCTGCGGATGAAGGCGTCCATCGCGGGGGTCGCCGGCCGGTCGCGCAGCCAGTACAGGCCGACCTGGCTGGGGCTCAGGCCTCGCACCGGGCGGAACGCCACATCCGGGCGCTGGGCGAGGCGCCGCATCGACTCGGGGGTGAAACCGAGGCCCTGCCCGCAGGCTATCGCCGCCAGCCACTCGTCGGCGTTGTGCGCCACGGCGCCGATCGTGACCGGTCTGCCGCCGCGCTCCTCCACGCCGAGCCAGTAGTCCCGCCAGGCACCCGACTCCTGCGGTATCGCCACGAAGGGCTCGTCCAGCAGATCGGCGAGGTCCACCGACTCGCGGGCGGTCAGCGGGTGTTCGACCGAGAGCGCCACCCAGCGCTCCTCGGTGCCCAGCACGGCGGTCGCGAACTCCCGTGCCAGCGACGCCGGACCGTGCCAGAGCACCAGATCCGTCTCGCCGGAGGCCAGCCCCGAGGTGGGGTCCACCCAGTTGTTCTGGCGCATCCGGACCTGCCAACCTGGCATCCGGCGGCCGAACTCCGCGATGGTGGGCAGGCCGACCAGGTTGATGGTGCTGCCCGAGAAGCCCACCCGTAGCGTGCCGCCGGCCGTGTCCGCTGCCTGCCGGGTGGCCCGCAGCGCGTCCTCCCAGCTCTCCAGCATCTGCGCCGCGTGGGTGGCCAGCGCGTGCCCGGCCGCGGTGGGCGTCACCCCCTCCCGGGAGCGCCGCAGCAGGGTGACCCCGAGCTCGCTCTCCAGCCTGCGGATCTGCTTGGTCAGGGTGGGCTGGGAGACGAACAACCGGCCTGCCGCGGCGGTGAGCTGGCCCTCCTCGCAGACCGTGGTGAAGTAGCGCAGCAGCCGGGTGTCTATGTCCATTCCCCAAGGTTATGGAAGGGGCTATTGGACCCGGGCGCCGGGGCAGGGCAGAGTTGATCAGCCGCGAGGCGGACCGGTACCGGCAGTGCAGGGGGCTGCCGGTGCCGTCGCCGATCGCGGCCTCGTACCGACGGAGCGTCGACCGGCCCGGGAACCCGGCGGCCGAGGCCGCCCGGACGCCTGGCGGGGGCACCGTCCGATCCGGCGCCGTCACCTGCGGCGGCGGGGGATCGCCCGTAGCGTGGATGCTCATCGGCATCCGGCGAGCGGAGGGCACAGTGGCGGCGGCACCCGATCGGCTTCCCCAGAAGGTGTACGAGCAGGAACTCCTGCGGCTGCAGGGTGAGTTGGTGAAGCTCCAGGAGTGGGTCCGGGCCGAGAGCGCCCGGCTGGTGGTGGTCTTCGAGGGTCGGGACGCGGCGGGCAAGGGCGGCGCGATCAAGCGGGTGACGGAGTACCTGAACCCGCGCGTGGCCCGGATCGCGGCCCTCCCGGTGCCGACCGAGCGCCAGCGCGGCCAGTGGTACTTCCAGCGGTACGTCGAACAGCTGCCCGCGGCGGGCGAGATCGTGCTGTTCGACCGCAGCTGGTACAACCGGGCAGGCGTGGAGCGGGTGATGGGCTTCTGCACCGACGAGGAGTACCAGCAGTTCCTGCACCAGTGCCCGACCTTCGAGCGGATGCTGATCGAGGCGGGCATCCTGCTCCGCAAGTACTGGTTCTCGGTCAGCCTGGAGGAGCAGGAGCGGCGCTTCCGCTCCCGCCTGGAGGACCCGATGCGGCGGTGGAAGCTCTCACCGATGGACACCGAGTCGATCACCCGCTGGGAGGACTACTCGCGGGCCAAGGACGAGATGTTCGCCCACACCGACCTGCCCGGCTCGCCGTGGAACGTGGTGGAGAGCGACGACAAGCGGCGGTCCAGGATCAACATGATCGCCCACCTGCTCTCCAGCATCCCGTACCGGGAGATCGAGAAGCCGCCGGTCGAGCTGCCGCCCAGGCCGCCGTCCAAGGGCTACCGGCGCCCGCCGCGTGATCTGCAGAGGTACGTGCCGGACCACGCGGCGCGGCTGGAGCAGGCCGACGGGGCGGACGGGCGGACGGCGCGGTAGCCGTCAGGTCGGCTGGCCGGCCGCGGCGCCGGTGGCCAGGTCCGGGCCCCAGCGCTCCAGTGCCTTGGCCAGGTCGAGCGGGCCCGAACGCAGCCCGGAGTCCTCGCTCGGCCAGTCCTCGCGCGGGACGCGCCACATCAGCTCGAACTCGTTGCCGTCCGGGTCCTTGGCGTAGAAGGACTTGGACACCAGGTGGTCGGTCGCGCCGACCAGCGCGCCGAGTCCGCCCAGTCTGGCGCCGAGCTCGGCCAGCTCGCCGAGCGTGCCGACCTCCCAGGCCAGGTGGTAGAGCCCGACCCGACCCTGTTCGGGGCCGGGGGCGTTCGCACCGATCGCGAACAGGCCCAGGTCGTGGTCGTTGAGGCTGCCGGGGGCGCTGAGGAAGGCGGCCCGGCCGGGGATCAGGTGATCGAGCCGGAACCCGAAGACGTCGGTGTAGAACGCGACCGAGCGGTCGACGTCGCGGATCCAGAGCACCGCGTGGTTGAGGCGGCGGACGGGCATGGTGGGCTCCCGGGGGTACTGAGGTCTGGCGCAGCCAGCGTACGCCGATCAGGTTCAAATTCGAACCAAATGCTTCGGTCTGAACTGTCACCCCGCTCGCATAGGCTTCACGCGTGGAAGAACCGGACCTCTTCACCGCAGCCGCCGAGGAACGCCAGGCCAAGGAGCCCGGCCGGGCCCCGCTCGCCGTTCGGATGCGCCCGCGCACCCTCGACGAGGTCGCGGGTCAGCGCCAGCTGCTCAAGCCCGGATCGCCACTGCGCCGCCTGGTCTCCGGCGCCAAGGGCCCTGCTACCACCAGCTCGGTGATCCTCTGGGGCCCGCCCGGCACCGGCAAGACCACCCTCGCCCATGTCATCAGCCAGGCAGTCGAGGGCCGCTTCGTCGAGCTCTCCGCGATCACCGCCGGGGTCAAGGAGGTCCGCGCGGTCATCGACGGTGCCCGCCGGGCCGTCGGTATGACCGGCCGGGAGACCGTGCTCTTCCTGGACGAGATCCACCGGTTCTCCAAGGCCCAGCAGGACTCCCTGCTGCCCGCCGTGGAGAACCGCTGGGTCACCCTGATCGCCGCCACCACCGAGAATCCGTACTTCTCGGTGATCTCCCCACTGCTCTCCCGTTCCCTGCTGCTCACCCTGGAGTCGCTCACGGACGAGGACGTCCGGGCCCTGCTGCGCCGCGCGGTGGCGGACGAGCGCGGGCTGGCGGGCAGCGTGGAGCTGAGCGCCGAGGCCGAGGACCACCTGGTCCGGCTGGCCCAGGGAGACGCCCGCCGGGCGCTGACCACGCTGGAGGCGGCGGCCGGTGCGGCACTGGAGAAGGGCGAGGCCACGCTCACCCTCGCCACCACCGAGACCGCGGTCAACCAGGCCGCAGTCCGCTACGACCGGGACGGCGACCAGCACTACGACGTCGCCAGCGCCCTGATCAAGTCGATCCGGGGCAGCGACGTGGACGCCACCCTGCACTACCTGGCGCGGATGATCGAGGCCGGTGAGGACCCGCGCTTCATCGCCCGCCGCCTGATGATCTCCGCCAGCGAGGACATCGGCCTGGCCGACCCGACCGCACTGCCCACCGCCGTGGCGGCCGCCCAGGCGGTCGCGCTGATCGGCTTCCCTGAGGCGCGGATCATCCTCTCCCAGGCCGCCATCGCACTCGCCCTGGCGCCCAAGTCCAACGCCGCGTACCTGGCGATCGACGCCGCGCTGGCCGACGTGCGGCAGGGGCTGGCCGGTGCCGTGCCGCCGCACCTGCGGGACGCGCACTACGGCGGCGCCAGCAAGCTCGGCCACGGCCAGGGCTACCAGTACCCGCACGACCTGCCCGGCGGGATCGCGGCGCAGCAGTACGCGCCGGACTCCGTCCACGGCAAGGAGTACTACCACCCGACCAGGCACGGCGGGGAGGCCCGCTACGCGGACACCGTCGAGTGGACGAGGGCCAGGCTGAAGGGCGAGTGACGCCGCCCGGCCGCCTCCCGCGGCTCCCCTCCGGGGGCGCCGTGGTCCGGCGGGCCGGCCCTGCCCTCCCGGCGGCGCCGAGGGTGGTCAGTGGGCGTGAGTGATCGACGGTATACTCGCCCTGAGTGCCATGTCCCGGGCCTGGCGGTGGGGTGCAGACCCGACCGACCGGCCGCACCAGCGGGACAACGGCCGATTACCCCTTCGGGGGTAGTGCAAGGAGCGTTGCGCACCGGTTTCGGTGTCGCGGGCAGCCCACCACCCCATGGGCGGTGGGCCGTACGTGTGCAAGCACAGATGTGCCCGGCCTCGGAGAGCGGCTGACCATCCCCGGATGGTTTTCTCCGGGTCGCGAGGAGCAACCTCCGTCAACACCTGGTGAAGCCGTATTCGAAAAGCAAGAGAGGTAATGGTTCATGGCGAACCAGAAGCGCCCCAAGGTCAAGATTGCCCGTGCGCTGGGCGTTCCGCTGACCCCGAAGTCCGTCAAGTACTTCGAGGCCCGCCCGTACCCGCCCGGCCAGCACGGCCGTGGCCGCAAGCAGAACTCTGACTACAAGGTCCGTCTGACCGAGAAGCAGCGTCTGCGCGCGCAGTACGACCTCAGCGAGAAGCAGCTGGCCCGCGCCTTCGAGCGTGCCAAGAAGGTCCAGGGCAAGACCGGTGAGGCGCTCATCGCCGAGCTGGAGACCCGTCTGGACGCCCTGGTCCTGCGTTCGGGCATCGCCCGCACCATCTACCAGGCCCGCCAGATGGTCGTGCACGGCCACATCGAGGTCAACGGCAGCAAGGTCAACAAGCCGTCGTTCCAGATGAAGCCGGGCTACGTCGTCACCGTCCGCGAGCGCAGCAAGGCCAAGACCCCGTTCGAGATCGCCCGTGAGGGTGGCAACGCGGGCGAGGGCCAGACCCCGAAGTACCTCGAGGTCAACCTGAAGGCCCTGGCCTTCCGCCTGGACCGTCTCCCGCAGCGTCGTGAGGTCCCGGTCGTCTGCGACGAGCAGCTGGTCGTCGAGTACTACTCGCGCTGACCCGCGAGCAGTGCCCCTGCGGCACCGAACCCCCGCAGCCTTCGGGCTGCGGGGGTTCACCCCTTTCCGGGGCCTCTCTGCTACTCGCCCGCTCGCCTCCGGGCGCTCCCCGCGGCGGAGCCGCTGATCGACGGAGCCGGTGCCGACACCCGCCCGCCTTGCCCGCCTTCGGCCGGGGGCGCCTCCTCCGCTCGCTTGTCGTTCGTCGCTTTCGGCACCGGCGCGCCCTTCGGCTCGGGCTGCTCTCGCCGGCGTCAGCGGATGGGGACCGGGGACGGGCGCACCGGCGGCCTGGGGCCGGGCATGCCTCCTTCGCCGGCCGGGCCGGGCAGCTCGCCGCCGGGTGCGCGGAGCACCGCTGAGTCCAGGTCGAGCGCGGTGCCCAGGTCGAACGCCTCGGTGAACTCCTGCTCGGTGAGCCCCGCTCTGGCCCGCGCCTCGCACTCCCGGTGCGGGCCGTCGCGGTCGGCCGGTTCGGTGTTCTCGGATGGTTCTCCATGCGCTGCCCCCGGTTCTGGACGATCGTCGAAGGCGACAACGACGCGGCCGACACCCGGCTCACGGCGAACTCACCGGTAGGGCGGGCGGCGCTTTCGGGTGGAAGCCGCGCGCGTGCCGGCCCCGGCCGTGAGGGGCGGGGCGCGCGGCTGCCGTGCCCGCGAAGCGGCACCCCTGTGCGCAAGATCGGTTGCGGAGGGGAATCCGGTCGGGAAACCGCACGTGGTCACGGTAGGGTTCCCCTCTGAGGAAGTTGCAAGGCGAGGGAGCGCGCAAGGTGTCCGTGGGAGAGCTGGCCGGCCTGCTGGTGGCCGTGTTCTGGGCGGTCCTGGTCACCCTGCTCGCGGTGGTGCTGGTCCGGCTCTCCCGGGTGCTGAAGGAGGCCACCGTCCTGGTCTCCGCGGTGACCGAGCAGGCCGTACCGCTGCTGGTGGACGCGGGCGCGGCCGTCCGCAGCGCCAACGAGCAGTTGGAGCGGGTGGACGAGATCACCGCCAACGTGCAGGACGCCGCCGCCAACGCGAACGCGCTCTCCTCCACCGTCGCCGCCACCATCGGGGGCCCGCTGGTCAAGGTCGCCGCGTTCAGCTACGGCGTCCGCAAGGCGGTGAACCGCCGGCAGGCCGGACTGACGGTCCCGCAGCAGCCGGGTGAGCGCGAGGAACTGGCCCGGCTGATCCGGGCGGAGGTCCGGGCGGCCACCGCGCCGCGAGGCGGCCTGCTCTCCCGTGTCCGGCGAGCCGTGAGGGGCTGACGATGGTCCGACGAATCTTCTGGATGGCCGTCGGCGCCGGTGCCACCGTGTGGGCCATGAAGAAGGCCGACGAGGCCACCCGTAGGCTCACCCCCGACAGCCTGTCGGGCACCGCGGTCCGCGGTGCCCTGCACCTGGGCGACCTGGCCAAGGGTTTCGCCGCCGAGGTCCGCAGCGGGATGACCGAGCGCGAGGAGCAGCTCAGGGCCGACCTGGGCCTGGACGGCACCGCCGTGGTCGAGCCGCAGCGCCGTCGCCTCGCGGGCGGCCGGGCACTGCGGGCCGAGCCCCAGTACCGAGCTATCTCGGCGGCGCCGGGTTCCCCGGCCGCCGCCCTGCCCCCGTCCCGCGGTCTTCGTACCACCGCCCAAGGCACCACCCCCCAAGCCATAGCTGCAACGCCCCGTCGGCTCGACGAGCTGCCGGGCGGAACACCCAACCGGAAGGACCACTGATGGAGTCGGCAGAGATCCGCCGCCGCTGGCTGCGATTCTTCGAGGAGCGCGGGCACACTGTCGTTCCGTCGGCGTCCCTGGTCGCCGACGACCCCACCCTGCTGCTGGTCAACGCCGGCATGGTGCCCTTCAAGCCGTACTTCCTGGGCGAGGTCAAGCCCAGCTTCACCCGTGCCACCAGCGTGCAGAAGTGCGTCCGCACCCTGGACATCGAGGAGGTCGGCAAGACCACCCGGCACGGCTCCTTCTTCCAGATGTGCGGCAACTTCTCCTTCGGTGACTACTTCAAGGAAGGAGCCATCAAGTTCGCCTGGGAGCTGCTCACCACTCCCGTCGCGGACGGCGGCTACGGCCTGGAGAAGGAGAAGCTCTGGATCACCGTCTACCAGGACGACGACGAGGCCGAGCAGATCTGGCGCGAGGTGATCGGTGTCCCGGCCGAGCGCATCCAGCGCCTGGGCATGAAGGACAACTTCTGGTCGATGGGCGTCCCCGGCCCGTGCGGCCCGTGCTCGGAGATCAACTACGACCGCGGCCCCGCCTACGGCGAGGAGGGCGGCCCGGCCGTCAACGGCGAGCGCTACCTGGAGATCTGGAACCTGGTCTTCATGCAGTACGAGCGCGGCCACGGTGACGGCAAGGACGGCTTCGAGATCCTCGGCGACCTGCCGAGCAAGAACATCGACACCGGTCTCGGTCTGGAGCGCCTGGCCGCGATCCTGCAGGGCGTCGACAACCTCTTCGAGATCGACACCAGCCGGATGATCCTGGACCGGGCCGCCGAGCTCACCGGCCACACCTACGGCGCCGACCACAAGTCGGACGTCTCGCTGCGCGTGGTCACCGACCACATCCGCACCGCGCTGATGCTGGTCGGCGACGGCGTCACCCCCGGCAACGAGGGCCGCGGCTACGTGCTGCGCCGCATCCTGCGCCGCGCCATCCGCAACATGCGCCTGCTGGGCGCCACCGATCCGGTGGCCAAGGAGCTCACCGACATCGCGATCAAGGCGATGGCCCCGCAGTACCCGGAACTGGAGACCGACCGCAAGCGCATCGAGACGGTCGTCACCGGCGAGGAGGCCGCCTTCCTGCAGACCCTGCGCGCCGGCACCAACCTGCTGGACGCCGCCGTCACCGAGACCAGGCAGGCCGGTGGCGCGGTGCTCTCCGGCGAGCAGGCGTTCAAGCTGCACGACACCTACGGCTTCCCGATCGACCTCACCCTGGAGATGGCCGAGGAGCAGGGCCTCCAGGTGGACGAGGCCGGCTTCCGCCGGCTGATGCAGGAGCAGCGGGACCGCGCCAAGGCCGACGCCAAGGCCAAGAAGATGGGCCACGCCGACGTCGCCGCGTACCGCGAGGTCGCCGACCGGGCCGGCGCGTCCGTGTTCACCGGCTACGCCGCCACCGAGGGCGAGGCCACCGTGGTCGGCCTGCTGGTGGACGGCGTTCCCTCGCCGGCCGCCACCGAGGGCGACGAGGTGGAGATCATCCTCGACCGCACCCCGTTCTACGCCGAGGGCGGCGGCCAGCTGGCCGACCACGGCCGGCTCCGCCTGGAGTCGGGCGCGGTGGTCGAGATCCGCGACGTCCAGCAGCCGGTGCCCGGCGTGATCGTGCACTCCGGCGGGGTGCTGTTCGGCGAGGTGGTGCTCGGTGCCTCCGCGTACGCCACCATCGACGTGGAGCGCCGCCGGGCCGTCTCCCGCGCGCACTCGGCCACCCACCTGACCCACCAGGCGCTGCGCGACGCGCTCGGCCCGACGGCCGCCCAGGCCGGTTCGGAGAACGCCCCGGGCCGCTTCCGCTTCGACTTCGGCTCGCCCGCCGCCGTCCCCGGCAGCGTGCTGACCGACGTCGAGCAGCGGATCAACGAGGTGCTGAGCCGCGAACTGGACGTCACCGCCGAGGTCATGACGATGGACCAGGCCCGCAGGGCCGGCGCCATCGCCATGTTCGGCGAGAAGTACGGCGACGAGGTCCGCGTGGTCACCATCGGCGACTTCTCCAAGGAGCTGTGCGGTGGCACCCACGTCGGCAACACCGCCCAGCTGGGCCTGGTGAAGCTGCTCGGCGAGTCCTCGATCGGCTCCGGCGTGCGCCGCGTCGAGGCGCTGGTCGGCGTGGACGCGTACCGCTTCCTGGCCCGCGAGCACACCGTGGTCTCCCAGCTGACCGAGCTGGTCAAGGGCCGCCCGGAGGAGCTGCCGGAGAAGATCTCGGGCATGCTCGCCAAGCTCAAGGACGCCGAGAAGGAGATCGAGCGCTTCCGCGCCGAGAAGGTCCTCGCGGCAGCCGCCGGTCTCGCCGACTCGGCCGAGGACGTCCGGGGCATCGCCCTGGTCGCGGCCAGGGTCGCCGACGGCACCGGCGCGGACGAGCTGCGCAAGCTGGTCCTGGACGTCCGGGGCCGGCTGGGCTCCCGCCCGGCCGTGGTCGCCGCCTTCACCGTGGCGAACGACCGCCCGCTCACCGTGATCGCCACCAACGAGGACGCCCGCTCGCGCGGCATCAAGGCCGGCGAGCTGGTCCGCACCGCCGCCAAGACCCTCGGCGGCGGCGGTGGCGGCAAGGACGACGTCGCCCAGGGCGGTGGCAGCAACCCGGCCGCCGTGGACGAGGCGATCGCCGCCGTCCGCGCCCTGGTCGCGGAGCGCGCGAGCTGATGTTCGGCGAGGAGAAGGTCTTCCGTCGGGGCCGCCGGATCGCCGTGGACGTCGGCGACGCCCGGATCGGGGTCGCGTCCTGCGATCCCGACGGGCTGCTCGCCACGCCCGTGGAGACGGTCCCCGCCGGGGGCCGCTCCCAGGCGCGGCTCAAGGAGATCGTCGAGGAGTACGACGCGATCGAGGTCGTGGTCGGCCTGCCCCGCTCATTGAGCGGCAAGGAAGGCCCGGCCGCGGCCAAGGTCCGGGCGTACGCCGGACGGCTGGCCGCGCTGATCGCCCCGGTGACGGTCCGTCTGGTGGACGAGCGGATGACCACGGTCACCGCCGCCCAGGGCCTGCGGGCCTCCGGGCGGAGCTCCAAGAAGGGCCGCTCGGTGATCGACCAGGCAGCGGCCGTGGTGATCCTGCAGAGCGCCCTGGAGACCGAACGGGTGAGTGGCCGCGCGCCCGGCGAGTGCGTCGAGCCGATGAACTGACCGGTCTGGTCTAGCTTCCCTGAGGGGGCCCGTGCGGACGCGTCCGCACGGGCCCCCTCGTGGTGTCGTCCACCGACCACGACCAGGAAGCCGCCATGACCGACCCGTACGCCACCCCAGGCCTGACCCCCGGACACCTCGGCGCACCCGTGACCGAGCCGGAGGGCCTGCCGCCGGGTGAGCCGTACGGGTACAGACCGCCGGACCCCCGGCGGCGGCGCACCGCCGCGGCCTGCTGCCTGAGCGTCCTGGCGTTGCTGGCGGTGGCGGGCGTGGTGGTGGTCGCCGGGCTGCTGCTCTGGCCGAAGGGGCAGCCCAAGGCGGCCGACTACGTGGGGAACGGCACGGGGGCGGTGACGGTGTCGGTGCCCAAGGGCGCCAGCCTCACCCAGATCGGTAAGAGTCTTGTGAAAGCTGATGTGGTGGCCAGTGTCGAAGCCTTCACGGATGTGGCGGCCAACAGCCCGGCAGGGACCCGGATCCAGCCCGGCACGTACGCGCTGAAGCGGAAGATGTCCGCGGCCGCCGCGTTGGGTGTGCTGCTCGACCCGGCCAACGCCAACGCGCTCACCATCCCCGAGGGCTGGCGGGCCACCCGGGTCTACGCCGCGATCGACCAGCGGCTGAAGCTGCTGCCCGGCACCACCCAGAAGACCGCCCAGCAGCAGCTCGGGAACCTGGAACTGCCGCAGTTCACCAACGGGAGGATCGAGGGCTTCCTGTTCCCCGCCACCTACCCCGTCACCGACGGCACCACCGCGACCGACCTGCTCAAGCAGATGGTGGAGCAGAGCCTGCGGGTGTACCAGGAGGAGAACGTCGAGGCGGCGGCGACGGTCAACCGCCAGTCCCCGTACCAGCTGGTGACCGTCGCCAGTCTGCTGGAGGGCGAGGCGGACAACCCCGAGGACATGGCGAAGGTCGCCAGGGTCATCTACAACCGCCTGGCGAAGAACATGCCGCTGCAGCTCGACTCGACCATCAACTACGCGCTGGGCCGCTCCACGATCACCACGACCGGTGCCGACACCAGGCTGGAATCCCCGTTCAACACCTATCTGCACGCCGGTCTGCCGCCCACCCCGATCGCCAACCCCGGGCAGGACGCACTGCGCGCGGCCGCCCACCCGGCAGACGGCGACTGGCTCTACTTCGTGACCGTGAAACCCGGCGACACCCGCTTCACCGACAGCCTTGACCAGCAGCAGAAGAACGTCGCCGAATTCAACGCCAACCAGGCCGGGAGAGGTTCCTCGCCGAGCGCCGCTGCTCACTGACGCCGCCTCGCCCCGGATGGACGGTTTGCTGCGGTACGGTAACGTCTTCCCCCGGGCGTTGCGCTAGCACGCCGGTTCGAGGAGTCACCGGGACCAACTCCCGGGCGGCCGGCCAGTGGGCGCGGTCGGCTCTGTCCTGTCGGTTGGCATAAGGGGTTCGATGACTGATCTGGGCGGGGGCTACCAGCCCCAGGGCGCGCAGCCGTGGCACCCAGGCGACCCTGGATACGGCGGCCAGGAGCAGCAGCAGATGCCGCAGCAGCACCAGCAGACCGGGGCCTGGCAGCAGGTGCCCCAACAGCAGCAGGGCCAGCAGTTCGACCAGGCCCAGTTCGTCCAGCAGGGTTTCCCGCAGCAGCAGGGCTGGCAGCAGGACCAGTACGGGCAGCAGGTCCCGCAGGCGCAGCAGCAGGGCGGCCAGACGCTCGGCGGCCAGCAGTTCAACGTCCAGCAGCAGATGATGCAACAGGCACAGCAGCAGGGCCAGTTCGTGCAGGGCGGCGGGCAGTACGACCAGTTCGGCTACCCGCAGCAGCAGATGCCGCAGCAGATGGCCCAGCAGGTCCAGCAGCAGGCGGTACCGCAGCAGTTCATGCCGCAGGGGCAGCCCGGGCAGCCGGGGCAAATGGGGCAGACCGGGCAACTCGGGCAGCCAGGGCAGCAGTTCCCGCAGCAGCAGATGCCGCAGCCGGGACAGCCCGTCCGCCAGCCGCAGGCTCCCCAGGCCCCGCAGTCTCCGCGCGTACCGCGGCCCGCGGGCCCGGGTCCGGACGGGATCGACTGGGAGGCCGAGGCCGCCGCGCTCGACGCCCCGGCGGCCGAGCCGGCCGTCGAGGAGTGGGTGGACGACGAGCTCCACGACGGGCATCCCGAGGACGCCGATGCGGTCGAGGAGGACCGTCCGTCCCTCTTCGGCGGTGACGAGGAGCCGGAGACCCGGGAGTCCGATCGCAAGCGCAAGGAGAAGGGCAAGAAGGAGGGCCGCCGCAACCGCGGTGCCTGCCTGATCGTCGCGGTCTGCCTGCTCGGTGCCACCGCCGGTGCGGGCTGGTGGGGTTACGGCTTCTACCAGACGCACTTCGGTCCGCCGCCGGACTACAGCGGCGACGGCAGCGGCTCGGTGAACGTGGAGATCAAGACCGGCGACTCCGGTCAGGCGATGGGCCAGGCACTCAAGGACGCCGACGTGGTCAAGAGCATCGGGGCGTTCGTCAACGCGGTCGGCAAGAACCCCAAGGGTGCCTCGATCCAGCCCGGTACCTACACCCTCGCCCACCAGATGTCGGCTGCGGCCGCGGTGGCCAAGATGGTCGATTCCAACGGCGGCAACGCGCTCACCATCCCCGAGGGCAAGAAGGCCGTCGACATCTACGCGAAGATCGACGCCAAGCTGAAGCTCCCCAACGGCACCACGGCAGGCGTCGCCAAGGACAAGGTCAACGAGCTCGGCCTGCCGGACTACGCCCACGGCAACATCGAGGGCTTCCTCTACCCGACCAAGTACTCGGTCACCGACGGCATGAAGCCCGAGGACCTGCTCAAGCAGATGGTCTCGACGGCTGTCGACCACTTCAAGCAGCTCAACCTGGACGCCGGAGCGCAGCAGGCCGGTGTGAAGGACGGCTACCAGGTGCTCATCGAGGCCAGCATCGTGCAGGCCGAGGGCAACAACTCGGCGGACTTCGGCAAGATGGCCCGAGTCGTCGCCAACCGGCTGAAGAGCAACACCTACCTGGGCATGGACACCACGCTCCAGTACCAGCTCGGCCGTACGACGATGTCGGACAAGGAGATCGGCGACAAGTCGCTGGCGTACAACACCTACGTCAACCACGGCCTGCCGCCCGGTCCGATCAGCAACCCGGGCGACGACGCCATCAAGGCGGCGCTGAACCCGACCCCGGGCGACTGGGCGTACTGGATCGCGATGTCCCCGACCGAGACCCGCTTCGCGACCACCTTCGACGAGCACAAGAAGAACGTCCAGGAGTACTGCACGGCCCGTGGCAAGGGCTTCGACCCCGTGCGCGGTATGTGCAAGAGCTGACACGGACGGCCCCGAGGGCGAGGTCGGCACCCGCGAGGCGCTGATGCCGTACCCGCCGACCTGACATGACGGTCGGCGGGTACGGATATTCGCCGGTGGCAGCGCGGCATGGAGTCGGTCTTGTTCAAGAAGCCCGAGTCGGCGCTCAGTTGCAGGGCCTCCAGGGCCTCTCCCTGGTTGCTGGTCGCGAGCCGACGGGCGAGGCTGCCATCGGCGGCCGCCGGCGTAGAGAACGACGGGTCGTCGCGGCCGCGGCGGTCGCGCGGACGAAGCGTGACATAGTTGCTCCTTGCGAGGTTGTCGGTACTGGCCTGGCGGAAGTGCCGCCCGGAGCCTGGCTCCCTCTCCACCTGCTGTCTTTGCCGAAACCTGGGGATTGTCCGGTTCTCCGTTCGGAGTTGGCCGGATCAGGCACGGAATGGGGAACCCACGTGAGGACCTACCACCGGGCCGCCGTGCTCGGTTCGCCGATCGCGCACTCGCTGTCGCCCGTGCTGCATCGGGCCGGGTACGCGGCGCTCGGGCTGGACGACTGGCGGTACGACCGGTTCGAGGTGGGTGAGGACGGGCTGGCCGCCTTCGTGGGGGAGTTGGGGCCGGAGTGGGCCGGGCTGTCGCTGACCATGCCGTTGAAGCGGGCGGTCATCCCGCTGCTGGACGAGGTGAGCGCGACGGCGCTGTCCGTGGACGCGGTGAACACCGTGGTGTTCCACCCGGAGGGGCGGCGCAGCGGGGACAACACCGATGTGCCGGGCCTGGTGAACGCGCTGCGCGAGCGGGGGATCGAGCGGGTGGAGAGCGCCGCCGTGCTCGGCGCGGGCGCCACCGCGTCCTCCGCGCTGGCGGCGCTGGCCCAGGTGTGCGACGGCGAGGTGACGGCGTACGTGCGCAGCGCCGAGCGGGCCGCCGAGATGCGCTCGCTCGGCGAGCGGCTCGGGTTGAGCGTGCGGACCGCCGACTGGGAGCACGGGGCACAGGCGCTGGCGGCGCCGCTGACCGTCTCCACGACCCCGGCCGGGGCGACCGACCACTTCGCCGATGCGATCCCCGAGCGGCCCGGAGCGCTGTTCGACGTGCTGTACCACCCGTGGCCGACCAGGCTGGTCGCGGCCTGTGCGGAGCGGGGTTCGACGGTGCTGGGCGGTCTTGACCTGCTGGTACACCAGGCGGTGCTCCAGTTCGAGCAGTTCACCGGTGTCTCCGAGGGCCCGCTGGCCGCGATGCGTGCGGCCGGGGAGGCGGCGCTCGCCGGGAACTGAGCCGGATGACGGTGGGCGGCCGACGCCGGCGGCGGGGTGTCCGCAGCGGTGTCCGCTCTCCGGACTGTGGCCCTTTGTGCGGGGACGACGTGAAAGGATCAGTCCTGTAGGACGGGCCCACTTCGGCCCGTCGGATGGAACACCCGGCCGGGCCGTAGCCGCGAACTGCGGACCGGGCCGCTGACGAAGGAGGTCCGTTGGGTACGTTGCGCTGGCTGACGGCGGGGGAGTCGCACGGCCCCGCACTGGTCGCGACGCTGGAGGGCCTGCCGGCCGGTGTGCCGGTGACCACCGGGATGGTGGCCGACGCGTTGGCCCGTCGGCGGCTCGGCTATGGCCGTGGGGCCCGGATGAAGTTCGAGCAGGACGAGGTCACCTTCCTCGGCGGCGTCCGGCACGGGCTGACCATGGGCAGCCCGGTTGCGATCATGGTGGGCAACACCGAGTGGCCCAAGTGGGAGCAGGTGATGTCGGCCGACCCGGTCGACCCCGAGGTGCTGGCGGGTCTGGCCCGCAACGAGGCGCTCACCCGTCCCCGTCCGGGCCACGCCGACCTGGCCGGGATGCAGAAGTACTCGATCGACGAGGCCCGCCCGATCCTGGAGCGCGCCTCCGCCCGGGAGACGGCCGCCCGGGTCGCGCTCGGCACCGTCGCCCGCTCCTACCTCAAGGAGACCTGCGGCATCGAGATCGTCTCGCACGTGGTCGAGCTGGCCTCGGCCAAGGCCCCGGCCGGGGTGCTGCCGAAGCCCTCCGACGAGGCGAAGCTGGACGCCGACCCGGTGCGCTGCCTGGACCCGGAGGCCTCCGCCGCGATGGTCGCCGAGATCGACCAGGCGCACAAGGACGGCGACACCCTGGGCGGTGTGGTCGAGGTGCTGGCGTACGGCGTGCCGGTGGGGCTCGGCTCGCACGTGCACTGGGACCGCCGGCTGGACGCCCGGCTGGCGGCCGCGCTGATGGGCATCCAGGCGATCAAGGGCGTCGAGGTCGGGGACGGTTTCGAGCTGGCCCGGATCCCCGGTTCCGAGGCGCACGACGAGATCGTCCCGACCCCCGAGGGCGTCCGGCGTACCTCCGGCCGCTCCGGTGGTACCGAGGGCGGTCTGTCCACTGGCGAGCTGCTGCGGGTGCGCGCCGCGATGAAGCCGATCGCCACCGTCCCGCGCGCGCTGCGGACCCTGGACGTCCGTACCGGCGAGCCGGCCAAGGCGCACCACCAGCGTTCGGACGTCTGCGCCGTCCCGGCCGCCGGGATCGTCGCGGAGGCGATGGTCGCGCTGGTGCTCGCCGACGCGGTGAACGAGAAGTTCGGCGGGGACAACGTCACCGAGACCCGCCGCAACGTGCAGGGCTACCTCGACCACCTGATCGTCCGATGACCGGTCCGGTAGTCGTGCTGGTCGGCCCGCCCGGGTCCGGCAAGAGCACGGTCGGCCGCCTGCTCGCCGAGCGGCTCGGTGTCGCCTTCCGCGACACCGACGCCGACATCGAGCAGCTGGCGGGCAAGCCGATCCCGGAGATCTTCATCGACGAGGGCGAGCCGCACTTCCGCGAGCTGGAGGTGCGGGCCGTCCGCGCGGCGGCCGAGACCCACGACGGTGTGCTCGCCCTCGGTGGCGGCGCGGTCATGGCCGAGTCCACCCGTGAGCTGCTGGCGCCGCTCCCGGTGGTCCTCCTGGAGGTCGCCCTCGGTGACGCCGTGAAGCGGGTCGGCCTGGACGCGCCGCGCCCGCTGCTCGCCGTCAACCCGCGCGCCCGCTGGCGCGAGCTGATGGAAGCCCGCCGTCCGCTGTACCTGGAGGTGGCCACCGCCGTGGTGGACACCGAGGGGCGCACACCGGAGCAGGTCGCCGACGCCGTACTCGAAGCACTGGAGCTGAAGAACCCATGACGGACACCGTCACCATCCACGTCGGTGGCAGCGCCGGCCACGACCCGTACGACGTGCTGATCGGCCGCCAACTGCTCGGTGAGCTCGGCAAGTCGATCGGAACCAAGGCGAAGCGGGTGGCGGTCATCCACCCGGAGGCGCTGACCGCGACCGCCGACGTGATCCGTGAGGACCTGCTGGGCGAGGGCTACGAGGCGATCGTCCTCCAGGTGCCCAACGCCGAGGACGCCAAGAGCGTCGAGGTCGCCGCGTACTGCTGGTCGGTGCTCGGCCAGACGGGGTTCACCCGCAGCGATGTGATCGTCGGACTGGGCGGTGGTGCCACCACCGACCTGGCGGGCTTCGTCGCGGCCACCTGGCTGCGCGGGGTGCGCTGGATCTCCATGCCCACCACGCTGCTCGGCATGGTGGACGCGGCGGTCGGCGGCAAGACCGGCATCAACATCGCCGAGGGCAAGAACATGGTCGGGGCCTTCCACCCGCCCATCGGCGTGCTGGCCGACCTGGCGACCCTGGAGACCGTCCCCAAGCACGACTACGTCTCCGGCCTGGCCGAGGTGATCAAGGCCGGCTTCATCGCGGACCCGGTCATCCTGGACCTGATCGAGGCCGACCCCGAGGGCGCCACCACCCCGGCCGGGCCGCACACCCTGGAGCTGATCCGGCGGGCCATCCAGGTCAAGGCCGACGTCGTCTCCGGCGACCTCAAGGAGGCCGGCCGCAGGGAGATCCTCAACTACGGCCACACGCTGGGCCACGCCATCGAGCGCAATGAGCGCTACAAGTGGCGGCACGGTGCGGCGATCTCCATCGGCATGGTCTTCGCCGCCGAACTCGGCCGCCTGGCCGGGCGGTTGGACGACGCCACGGCCGACCGCCACCGCACGGTGCTGGCCTCGGTCGGCCTGCCGTTGACCTACCGCGCGGACGCCTGGCCGAAGCTGCTGGACGCCATGAGGATCGACAAGAAGTCGCGCGGTGACCTGCTGCGCTTCGTCGTCCTGGACGGCCTCGGCAAGACCTCCATCCTGGAGGGTCCTGACCCGTCCCTGCTGGTCGCCGCCTACACGGAGGTGTCGCGATGACCCGCGTCATCGTGCTCAACGGCCCCAACCTCGGCCGCCTCGGCAGCAGGGAGCCGGACGTGTACGGCGCGACCTCGTACTCCGGGCTGGTCGAGCGCTGCACGGCGCTCGGCAAGGAGTTCGGCTTCGAGGTCGAGGTGCGGGAGACCAACTCCGAGCAGGTGATGGTCGAATGGCTGCACCAGGCCGCGGACGAGGGCACGCCCGTCGTGATCAACCCGGGTGCGTTCACGCACTATTCGTACGCGATGCGCGACGCCGCCGCCCAACGGACCGCACCGATGATCGAGGTGCACATCTCCAACCCGTACGCGCGCGAGGAGTTCCGGCACACCTCGGTGATCGCCGCGGTCGCCTCCGGTACCATCGCGGGCTTCGGCCTGGGCTCGTACGAGCTGGCGCTGCGCGCCATCGCCGAGCAGCTCACCACCCGCTGACACCTGGTCAACGGTGGCCCACCGGCCGCTGATCCGCGGCTGACCTGCGGTTGATCAGCAGCTCACCGGCCCGGCGGCGGACTGTGCCCGCCGCCGGGCCGACGTGTAGTGTCGCCGCTTGGGAGGTGCCAGTGACGCAGTACGCAGGGGGAGGACAGGTGCCGCCGCGACCGGTGGCACCGCCGAACGTCCGCCCGGAGGGGCCGACGGGCGGGCATCGGTCGTACCCGCAGGCCGGAGCTCCGCAGCAGCCTTCCGCGTACCCGCAGCCCTACCTGCCGCCGCACCCGCAGCCGCAGCCCGCGGCACAGCCGTACGCCTCGCGGTCGACGGTGCCGCTGACCGTGGTGCCGTCGGGCGGGGCGACCGGGCACTTCACGCTGCCGCACGGCGCCCCCGTGCAGCTTCCCCCGCCACCGCCGCTGCACGCCGCCACCGGGCCGATCGCCGTGCTGCTGATCGGGCCCGCCGGTGCGGGCAAGACCACCGTGGCCCGGCAGTGGGCGGAGCGCCGGCCGACCCCGACCGCGCACATCAGCCTGGACGACGTGCGGGAGTGGGTGCAGTCCGGCTTCGCCAACCCGCAGTCCGGCTGGAACAACGCCTCCGAGGCCCAGTACCGGCTGGCCCGCCGCACCTGCGGGTTCGCCTGCCGCAACTACCTGGCCAACGGCATCTCCTGCATCATCGACGACGCCGTCTTCCCGGACCGGCCGGCCATCGGCCTGGGCGGCTGGCGGCGGCACATCGGGCCGGGGATGATCCCGGTCGTGCTGCTGCCCGGACTGGACTCGGTGCTGGCGCGCAACGCCCGGCGCAGCGGCAACCGGCGGCTGAGCGACGACGAGGTGGCCCGGATCCACGGTCGGATGGCCGGCTGGTACAACTCCGGCCTGCCGATCATCGACAACTCGCAGCTCGACGTCAGCGAGACGGCGGCCGCACTGGACCGGGTGATCGTCAACCATCTCAACCCGCGCTGACCGGCCGCTTCCGGGGCCGGCCGTTCCGGGGCCGGCGGGGCGTTCCCGCTGTCGGTGGGGGCTGCGATGATTGGAAGGTCGCAACGGACCTATCGGGGGAGCCGCGCCCGTGCCGGAAGGCCACATCATCCACCGTCTCGCCATCGAGAACACCAGGGTCTTCGGGCAGCGCCCGGCCCGGGTGTCCAGCCCGCAGGGCCGGTTCGCCGACGGTGCGAAGCTGATCGACGGGCAGGTCCTGACGGAGGCCCAGGCGCACGGGAAGCACCTGTTCCTCGGCTTCGAGGAGGGCGCCTGGCTGCACATCCACCTCGGTCTGTACGGCGGTTTCACCTTCGGCACCGGCCCGGCCCCCGACCCCGTCGACCTGGTCCGGCTGCGGATGGAGAACGACGACGCGTACGCGGACCTGCGCGGCCCCAACACCTGCGAGCTGCGCACCCCTGCCGAGAAGGCGGCCGTCCACCGGCGGCTCGGCCCCGATCCGCTGCGGCCGGACGCCGATCCGGACGCCGCCTGGCGGCGGATCTCCGGCAGCGGTACGACGATAGCCGCGCTGCTGATGGACCAGAAGGTGCTGGCCGGGGTCGGCAACGTCTACCGCGCCGAGGTGCTGTTCCGGCTCGGGATCGCCCCGCACCGGCCCGGGCGCGAGCTGTCGCGCGCCGAGTGGGACGCGATCTGGGCGGATCTGGTCGCCCTGATGCGGGAGGGCGTCGGCGCGGGCCGGATCGACACCGTCCGGCCGGAGCACACGCCCGAGGCGATGGGGCGCCCGCCCCGGGTGGACGACCACGGCGGGGAGGTCTACGTCTACCGCCGGGCCGCGATGCCCTGCCTGGTCTGCGGCACTGAGGTGCGCACCGAGACGCACGCCGCGCGCAACCTCTTCTGGTGTCCCACCTGCCAGCAGCGCTAGCCCGGCAGGGGCTGGCCTCCGGCGCGCCTGGTCCCGCGTGCCCCCGAAGGCCAGCCCCCGAAGGGCCGCCCGCAGGGCTTCTCAGCGGTCGCTGATGACGCGCTGGAGCAGGACGCCCAGCTGCTCGCGCTCGGCCGGGCCGAGCGGGGCGACGAGTTCGGCGTTGGCCTGCTCGCCGAGGGTCTCCGTGCGGCGCAGCAGTTCGCGTCCGGCGGCGGAGAGGGTGATCAGGTTCCGCCGGGCGTCCTTCGGGTCCCGGGTGCGGGTGACGAGTTCGCGGGCCTGCAGTTCGTTGAGGACGGTGACCACGTCCTTGGGGTCGATCTTCACCGTCCGCGCCAACTCGGCCTGGGCGACCGGCTCGTACTCGGCGACCGCACACAGCACGGCGTGGTGCGGCAGCCGCAGCTCGGCCTCGGCGAGGTGCTCGGCCACCAGGCGGTGACCGAGGGCGGCGGCGCGGCCGAGCAGCCAGCTCGGCAGGGTCTGCAGGCGGCTGAGTGCGGGGTCGTTCATGTCAGGAATCCTATCGCCAAAACGTTGGACATCCCCATGGATTTACCCCTATCGTTGGTCTCGCCAATGAAGCGTTGGTGGCCCCAATGAAAGGTGCGTCCATGCGCAAGGTCAACATGCACGGTTACGACGGCCCCTCGGCGCTCCGCCCGGGCGAGGCGCCCGAGCCGGTGGCAGGCCCCGGCGAGCTGCTGCTGCGCGCCGAGGCGGCCGGTCTCACCCTGCCGGTCCTCAAGGTGCTGAACGGCTTCGGCGAAGTCCCGCTGCCGCACTGCCCGGGCGGAGACGTGGTCGGCCGGGTGGTGGCCGTCGGCGAGGGGGTTGCGGAGTACCGGGTGGGCGACCGGGTCGGCGGGCTGGCCTTCCAGGACGTGTACGCCGAGCTGGTCACGGTCCAGCCGGCCCTGGTCACACCGGTTCCCGAGGAGGTCGGCGCGGCCGACGCCCTCGCGGTCGTCCGCAGCGGCCTGGTCGCGCTCGCCGCGCTGCGCGCCGGACGGCTGGAGCGGGGCGAGTCGGTGCTGATCACCGCCGCCGCGGGCGGGGTCGGCCACCTCGCCGTCCAGCTGGCCCGGGCGCTCGGCGCGGGGCGGGTGGTCGCGGCGGTCGGTTCGGCGGCGAAGGCGGACTTCGTCCGCTCGCTGGGCGCCGACGAGGTGGTCCGCTACCAGGACGCCGACTGGGGTGCGCCGGTCGACCTGGTGGTCGAGAGCGTCGGCGGCGAGGTGCTCCGGCGGACGGCCGAGGCCCTGGTGCCGTTCGGCCGGTTGGTCGTCAACAGCGGTGCGGGCGGCACGCTGGACGCAGGCGCACTGCTGCGCGGTATGCACACCGCCGTTGGACTGTCGATGCGTGAACTCTCCCGATTGCGGCCCGAGTTGATCGAGGACTACCGCAAGGAGCTGTGGACGCTTCTCGCGGACGGGGCGCTGCGGCCGGTCTCGGTCTCCTTCCCGCTGGAGCGGGCGGCTGAGGCGGCCCGGGCGCTGGCCGATCGGGCCAACCTGGGCAAGGTGCTGCTGGACCTGTCCTGATGCGCGCCGCGTCCTCCGCCGGGGGCCGGGCAGGACCCCACGGACCCTTGACAGGTCCAACTCACCGCCTGAAGGATGCCCGATGGCTCGCTCGCGGTGACGGGCCGTCAGCGTCCGTCGGCGGCCCCGGCGGTGAGAATCGAGGTCGAGGGCATTGTCAGCGCACTCCGCACTCCGAATACCCCGCCGAGCCGCCCGGCTGCTGCTCGCCGCGCTGCTCGCCCTGGTCGGCATCCTGACGGCCGGTGTTCCGGCCCGCGCCGACTTCGGCACCGACTACCACGACCCGTTCAGCGTCACCCAGCCGCTGAAGCGGCCCACCACCAAGTCCTGCGCGGTCGAGGTGATGCACGACCGGCAGTTCCGCAACGGGTACGGCAACCCGCCGGACACCCCGTACGTCGGACAGCTCACCCCGCCCGCCGACTGCGCGGGCCCCTGGTCGAAGGTGGTGCTCGACCTGCACGGGCAGGTCGCCGGGCGGCAGTTCGACCGGCTCTTCACCGTCCGGGTCGGCGGTGTCGAGGTGATGATGTCCTCCACCCCCGAGCCCTCCCAGGACGGCATCGAGTGGCGGGTCGAGCACGATCTCACCCGTTACGCACCGCTGCTGACCACCCCGCAGCCCTTCGAGTTCGACCTGGCCAACGTCACCGACTCCACCTACACCGGGGTCTTCACCCTCTCGGCCACCGTCACCTACTACACCGCGAACGCCGCCTGGCCGGCCAGCGAGCAGGCCGACCGGCTGCTCACCACCGGCGGTTTCAGCCTCACCCAGGCCGCGCCGACCGCTGCCGGGGACCTGGTCTTCCCGGCCAACCTGGAGCGCTTGACCGCCGAGGTGTACGCCAGGGGCGGCGGCGCCTGCGAGGAGTTCGCGTACGCCGCCGCGCCGGACGACTTCGTGGCCAGGAACCCGGGTCTCGGCTACTGCGGCAAGGGACCGTTCCGTGAGCTGCGGATCGCGGTGGACGGCCGGGTCGCCGGGACGGTCTGGCCGTACCCGGTGATCTACACCGGCGGATGGGAGCCGCTGCTCTGGCGGCCGATCCCGGGCATCTTCGCCTTCGACCTGCCCGCCTACCAGGTGGACCTCACCCCGTACGTCGGGCTGCTGCTGGACGGCCGCCCGCACTCGGTCTCGATCACGGTCAACCAGGCCGAGAAGCAGAGCAACGACGCCTGGACCGGTCAGGTCAACCTGTTCGCCACGGTGGACCATGGCAGCACCCGTACCAGCGGCGCACTGACCGACTACCGGGTCGCCCCCGAGGCCGCCGTCGCCACCTCGCTGGACGACCAGGGCGGCGGCAGCGGCGCCTGGCAGGTCACCGCGACCCGCCACGACCTCGCCCGGGGCTGGGTGCAGACCTCACACGGCCGGGTCACCACCGAGGTCCGCGACGACCTGAGCTTCCGGTCCGGGCAGCGGCTGGCCGACCAGGGCAACGATCTGGTGCTGCACAACAACGCGGACCTGACCCGCACCACGTCCAACTGGGGCGGCGGCCCGCACCGGGTCCGCACCGCGTACGAGGCCGAGCCGCTGGACGTGACCTACCGCAGCACCTCGGACTCCGTAGGGAACTCCGACCAGCGCGCCGCCATGCAACTCGGCTACCACCGGGTCGACACCACGGCCACCGGCGCCCACACCACCTCCCGCGCGAGCGTCGACCACACCCTGAGCCCGAGCGCCCACCGGCACAGCGGCGACTCCACCGTCCGGACCGCCGAATCCACCGAGAGCTACCGGGCGAGCGGCCCCGACGGCCCGTACGAGCGCACCGTCACCACCCGTGACGGCTGGCCGGTGAACGGCGGCTGAGCGGCCGCCACCCGGCACCGAGCCGCGGCCCCGGAAGACCTGCGACGGTCGACCGGGGCCGCCGTGCCGGTCGGCCCGTCACCGCCGTGCCGGTCGGGCAGCGACGCCGTGCCGGTCGGGCCGTCACCGCCGTGCCGGTCGGGCAGCGACGCCGTGCCGGTCGGGCCGTCACGGCTGCAGGGCTGCCAGGCAGAACCGCACCAGGCCGGCGTCGACCTCCTTGATGATCTCCGACATCTCCGACCAGGGCGGCTGGAACTCGGTGCCCCACTCGATGGTGTAAGCGAAGACCTTGCCCTTGGACGGGTCGACGAGGTGCCGGGAGTAGGCGTAGTCGTCGCTGGTCCCGCTGGTCGGGTAGAGGTCGTAGCCGGCCTTCGGCGTGTACGCGGTGCCGCGGACGCCCTGCAACCCCTGGCAGAACCGCTGGGCGAGCAGCACCGAGGTGTCGAAGTCGTCCTTGGCGATGAACTCCCCGTACCTGTCGGCCGCGAGCCCGCGCTGCCCGTCGAAGGCGGGGTTCCGGAAGGTCATGGTCTGGTCGGTGGACTGGTCCTGGTCGTCGCCCCAGACGTAGAGCATGTCCTCGGAGTAGCTGTGCACATCGACGAACCACCGGGTGCGGGGGTAGGAGTCCAGCAGGCGGCGGACGTTGCGGGTCTCGGGTTCGGAGAAGGCGGCCGGCCCGTGGAACACCTGGTAGTCGCACGCGTCTTCGGAGACCTGGACCCCCGAGTGCGGGGCGAAGGCGGTGGTGAAGTCGAACAGGAAGTCGTAGTTGCGGTTGATGTCGACGCCGACGCAGGAAGGGCCGTGCGAGTAGGCGGGGTTGCGGTTCTTTCGCCACATCGGGTCCACGGTCTGGCTGTAGTGCCGCCCGTCCGGGTTGACCAGCGGGAAGACGACCAGGTCCATGCCCTCCAGCACGGTCCGCACCTGTGCCGAGCTGAAGCTCGTGGCGCCGTACCCCAGGCCGGTACCGGTGTGGTACGCCTCCAGCAGGTCGGCGGCGAGGTGGACCAGGATCTCGCAGCTGCCCCATTCTCGGGCGTGCACGCCGCCGATCAGCACGGCGCAGTCCCTGGTGCCGGTCGGGGCGGCGCCGATCCGCAGGGCGTGGCAGGTGTTCCCCTCGACCGACGGTTCCAGGAGGGTGACCAGCTGGCAGAGCGAGGGATAGGCGGTGGACAGGCTGACCACCGCGGAGTCGACCTCGGTGGTGTTCAGGTACGACATCTGGGCCTCCTCGGGTCAGTCGTGCACCTTGAGGCCCAGCCCGCGCGGGATCTGCTCGCCGACCGCGTACCGGTTGCCCCGGCCGACCTCCGCCTGGCGGGCGCGTCCGGTGGCGGTGGCGTCCTCGATCACCTGGACCGTGACACCCTCGCGTTCGAGGTCCTCGGCCTCGGCGGGGGAGACGTACGCCTCGATGCTGATGCTCCGGTCGGCACCGCGGTGGGGACGTCCGCCGACGTCGGGCCGCTTCTCGCGGAGGAGGGTGTGCAGGACGGTCGGATCCGTCGCGGTCACGCGGACCCGGAGAATTCTGTCGCGATCGGACATGGCGACCTCTTCCGGGCGCCGTCGCGGAGTCCGGCTCCGCTGCCGACGACGCCGCGTGTGGGTGACTCCGTATGTTTACGCTGTATCTTCAGCGTGCTCTTCCGTCGTAGAACGAGTCAAGGGGCGCGTCGGGCATCCGACTCAGCAGGCTGTCCAGCCCGGCCAGCAGCTCCTCCTGGTCGTCGTAGTCCGCCAGCAGCGGGACCAGCGCCCGCAGCCTCGGGTACCGGTCGGCGGGCAGGCGGTGCAGGCCCAGGCGCAGCATCGGGTCCGGCTCGTCGGGGTCGTCGATCACCTGGCGCTTGTCGACCAGCAGGCAGCCCAGGTTCCAGGCCACGAACCTCCGGTAGATCATCAGCGAGGTGGCGTGGTCGAAACCGGCCCGGCCGAGCACGGCGAGGAGATGCTCGGTGAGCTGCAGCACCGGGGCGGGGCGGCGGGCCATCGGGACGCTCAGCGGGCGGGTGGCCACCAGCGGCAGGATCTCGGGGTGGACGTGCGCCACCGAGGCGAAGGCGCCGGCGATCCGGCGTAGCTCCGCCCGCCAGGCCCGACCGCCTCCGGCCGCCGCGGTGGCCTCGGCCGAGCTCCGCAGTTGGGTGATCACCTCGGCGAAGTAGGCCTCCACCAGGCCGTCCAGCAGGGCTTCCTTGCCCGGCGTGTAGCGGTAGATGGCCATCGACTCCACGCCCAGATCGGCGGCCAGCCGGCGCATGGTGAGCGCGCCCAGCCCCTCCCGGTCGACCAGCGAGACGGCCGCGGCGAGCACCAGGGGCCGGCTCAGCCGTCCGCGCTTCTCGGGAGTGCCCCGGTCGGGCTCCGCTGCTGCCATCTCCGCCTCCCTCGCCGTGCCCGCGGGGATCGGTCGTCAGCTGACAACAGAAGGATACAAGCTACGCACGGGCCGTCGGGAGGATCGGGCACACCGCAGCTCAGTCCCGGTGGCCCAGCACCCCGTGTGCCAGCACCTCGGCGACGGCGGGGTCGACCAGCCGGTAGCGGATGATCCGCCCGTCGCGCTCGCCGCTGACCAGCCCGGCGGCGCGCAGCAGGCGCAGCGCCTGGGAGACCGCCGGGTCGCGCATGCCGGTGGCGACGGCGAGGTCGGTGACGGCGAGCGGTCCCGTCTCGTGGAGGGCGAGCAGCAGCGAGAGCCGTCCGGGGTCGGCGAGCAGGGCGAAGCGTTCGGCCCAGGACCGGACGTGCTCGGTGTCGCCGATCGCGGCGATCGCCTCGCAGACCCGGTGCCCGTCGATGGTCCTGCGGTCGGCACGGTCGGCGGGGACGAGATGCATGCCAGGCATTCTCGCAGCAGCGGTACCTGTGATACCCGACACCTGCACAGCTGTGCAGGCTTGCAGTGGTGCCGTACGGCCCCCTACCGTTGTGCCCGCCGTGGTGCTCGGGAAGACCGGTGACGGACTCTCAGGAGTCCCAGACCGGAGCGGCCCTCGCCACTGTGATCGGGAAGTACCGGCATCATCCCCGCCCCCGCCAGGGACGGGCGGCCACTGGACGAGAACGCGTCCGGGAAGGCCGGGTGCGGGTGCGTTCGACCCGTCAGCCAGGAGACCGGCCACGGCATCTCACGAACGGATCCACGAGGTGCTGGAGCGTGACCCGCAGATGACCCTGCCCAGAACCGAAGCCGCTCCGGCGGCGGCCCCCGCCCTGCCCGCCTTCCGCTGGAAGCGCGAGGACACCGTGCGGACCGCCGGCCTGATGGCGGTGATCCTGGCCATGCACGTGCTGGCCTTCGGAGTCCTGATCCTCCTGGTGGCGCCGGAGAAGTACCAGGTCGGAACCCAGGTCTACGGGATCGGCCTCGGCGTGACCGCGTACACCCTGGGGATGCGGCACGCCTTCGACGCCGACCACATCGCCGTCATCGACAACACCACCCGCAAGCTGATGGCCGACGGCAAGCGCCCGGTCTCGGTGGGCTTCTGGTTCGCGCTCGGCCACTCCTCGATGGTGGTCATCATGGCGGCGCTGGTGGCCGGCGGTGCCGCGTTGGCCGGGACACTGATGGACGACCAGTCCACGACCCACCAGGTGCTCGGCATGATAGGCACCACCGCCTCAGGGGTGTTCCTCTACCTGATCGCCGCGCTCAACCTGGCCGCGCTGGTGGGGATCGCGAAGGTGTTCCGGGCGATGCGCGCGGGCCAGTACGACGAGCGCGAGCTGGAGGCGCACCTCAACTCGCGCGGTCTGATGAACCGGATCCTCTCCCGGGCCACCCGCTCGATCACCCGGCCCGGCCAGATGTTCCCCGTCGGCATGGTGCTCGGTCTCGGCTTCGACACCGCGACCGAGGTCACCCTGATGGTGATGGCGGGTTCGGGCGCGGCGGCCGGTCTGCCCTGGTACGCCATCGTCTGCCTGCCCCTGCTGTTCGCGGCCGGAATGAGCCTGTTCGACACCCTCGACGGCACCTTCATGAACTTCGCGTACCAGTGGGCGTTCTCCAACCCGGTCCGCAAGGTGTACTACAACTTGACCATCACCGGTCTCTCCATTGCGGTCGCCTTCATCATCGGGACCATCGAACTGGTCGGTGTCCTGCACGAGAAGCTGGACCTCACCGACCCGGTGACCGGCTGGATCGCCGGACTGAGTCTGGACAACGTCGGGTTCGTGATCGTCGGCCTGTTCTTCGTGGTCTGGGTCGCGGCGATCGGCTACTGGCGCTTCGCCAAGGTCGAGCAGCGCTGGTCGTGAACCTGGCCCGGGTCGACCCGCGCCGCGCCGATCCCCGGTCAACGTACAACTCGCCCGGTTTCCAGGTAGGTTGGAGGTCTGCCGTGACCGGGGATCGGGGGATTCGTGCTGCCGGAGACCGAGGCGAAGCCGCACGACTGGCGGATCGAGGGCCGGGAGTACGCCCGGCACGAGGAGCGCCGCGGCCGCCGCTTCGCGTACCAGTCGCTGGTGCCGGCCCGCACCGCGCTGGTGGTGGTCGACATGGTGCCGTTCTTCGTGGCCGGGAACCCGTACTGCCGTGGCATCGTGCCCAACATCGCGCGCCTCGCCGAGGGACTCCGGACAGCCGGCGGCACGGTCGCCTGGGTCGTGCCCGCGGCGGACGGGCGGCTGCCGGCGGTTGAGGAGTTCTACGGCCTGCGGGCGGCCGGACTCCTCCGCGGTGCCGCCGGTGGCGGGCCGCTCGCCGGGCGCCTGTGGCCGGAGTTCACCGTCCACCCGGCCGACCTGCTGGTGGAGAAGTCCGCCGCAGGCGCGTTCTTCCCGGGCCGCTGCGATCTCCCCGGGCTGCTGGAGCGGCGCGGGATCGACACCGTCCTGATCACGGGCACCGTCACCAACGTCTGCTGCGAGTCCTCGGCCCGTGAGGCGGCCACCCTCGGCTACCGGGTCGTCATGGTCGCCGACGCGAACGCGGCCCGCTGCGACCAGGACCACAACGCCACGCTGCACACCGTCTACCGCTCGTTCGGTGACGTCAGGTCCACGTCGGAAGCGCTCGACATGATCGAGAGCGCGGGTCCGCTCGCGCTGGTGCCGAACGAGCAATCAGACAACGCTATTTGACGTGCAGTCAGAGTTGAGTGCTCCTTGCGGGCCCCGCCGGCGGCTAGTCCCGCTCACCCTCGGCGGCCGCGAGCACCTCGCCCCGCGACGCCCGGTCCGCGTCCGCCGGACTCGCCGGGCGCGCAACCTCCGTCGAACCGAGCCCGGAGCGCAGGCGGGCGGCGGCGAACACGGCCAGCCCGGCCAGCGCGGCCAGGCAGGCGCACAGCGGCCAGAGCAGGCCGGGCGCCGACTGGTAGAGCGCTCCGCCGAGCGGGGGCGCCAGCACGGTGCCGCTGGTGGAGGCCCCGGCGTACAGGCTCTGGAAGCGGCCCTGGAACTCCGGCGGCGCACTGTCCGCGACGAAGGCGGTCGCCGGGGTCTTGTAGAGGATCTCGCCCGCCGTGACCAGCAGCATCATCACCACCGCGGTGCCGGTCGACGCCCCCGCGGCCAGCGCCGCGAAGCCCGTGCCCACCAGCAGCAGGCCGGTGCCGACGATCCGCAGCGGCGCCCGGTCGCGCAGCGCAACGGTGACCACCAGCTCCAGCAGCAGGATCACGCCGCCGTTGATCGCCAGCAGCGCGCCGTACACGCCGGTACCGATCCCGTGGTCGGCGAGGAACACCGGCAGGGTCGAGTACTGCTGCCGGTAGACGGTGTCCACCACCACGATCGCGGGCAGCAGTACCAGCACCGCCGGCCGCTGCCGCAGTGCCGCCCACATCCCACCCCCGGTGGCGGCCCGCCGGATCCCCGGCCGGTCGACGGCCACCACCCGTGCGACGTACCCGGCGAAAAGCAGTGTCCCGAGGCCATCCGCGCGGAACAGCCACTCGTACGACCAGTGCGCCGCCACCAGCGCGCCGAGCGGCGGCCCGACGGTGAACCCGGCGTTGGCCGCGAACCGCATCACCGCGAAGCCCTGCCGCCGCATCCCCGCCGGTACGGCCACCGCCACCAGCGCCGAGTTGGCCGCGCGCACCGTCCCGGCCGCGTACTGGCAGACCGGCAGCACCAGCAGCAACGCGGCCGTCGGCAGTACCGGCAGGGCCACCAGTCCGGCCCCGGAGACCGCGGACCCGGCCAGCAGCGTACGGCGGTGGCCGAAGCGGTCCCCGAACCAGCCACCGGTGAAGTTGCCCGACACCAGGCCGATGCCGCCGACCCCCGCGATGGTCCCGGCCGCGGCCGTGCTGAGACCGCGCGGCCCGGTCAGGTAGACGAAGAGGTAGACGAAGGTGAAGGCCATCACCATGTTGACGAAGGCCCCCGCCGCCAGCAGCCAGACCACCTTCGGCACCGCCCGCAGCACCCCGCCGTTCCGCCCGCTGTCCCCGGTGCCGCCGCGCACGGTCGCCCCCCATAGTCAGTTCCTTCTGGAAACTGACTATGGCAGCCTGGTGGAGCTAAGGTCAACGGTGTTCCCGACCGCACCCGAGGAGGCCAGATGGTCCGGCGCGGCGGCCCGGACGACGCCAACTGCGCGATCGCCCAGGCCCTCGACGTGCTGGGGGACAGCTGGACGCTGCTGATCGTCCGCGACGCGGCCCGTGGACTGGCCCGCTTCGAGCAGTTCCAGCAGGAACTCGGGCTCTCCCGGAAGGTGCTCGCCGAACGCCTGCGCCTGCTGGTCGACTCCGGTGTGCTCTCCCGTGAGCCGTACCAGGAACGGCCGCTGCGCCACGAGTACCGGCTGACCGCGCGCGGGCGGGCACTGCTGCCGGTACTGGTCGCCCTCCAGGACTGGGGCGACGGCTGGCTGCTGGGCGACGGCACGCCCACGGCCACCACCAACGACGCCTCCCGGGAGGCGGAGCGCGTACACGGCCTGCTCGGCACCCGGATCCCCGAGCTGCTGCTCCCGGGCGCCGACGGCGAGCCGCACGACCCCGTCGCCGCCGCCCCCGCCACCGTCATCTACTGCTTCCCCGGAGCCTTCGCCCGGCCCGAGTCCTACCCGCCCGGCTGGTCCGCGGTACCCGGCGCGCCCGGCTGCACCCTGGAGTCGGTGACCTACCGGGACCGGCTCGCCGAGTTCACCGCAGCGGGCGCCGCCGTGCACGGCGTCTCCACGCAGCGACCGGACGAGCAGCGCGCATTCGCCGCGGCCGAACGCCTCGGCTTCCCGCTGCTCTCCGACCTCGCCTTCGGCTTCACCGGTGCACTGCGCCTGCCCACGGTCCGGGCCGCCGGGACCACCCGGCTGAAGCGGCTCACCCTGGTGGCCGACCGGGACCGCGTCATCCGCGAGGTGCTCTACCCGATCACCGACATCACCGCCAGCGTGACGGCGGCGCTCGCCGCGGTCCGGGCGCTGCGACGCGCCGGGACCACTCGATCCGGTCATGCCGTCCGCCCGTCGGCCCGCTGAACGGGCGGGGTCCGGTCCGGCTCCGTAGGCTCGGTCCATGTCTGATGCGTACGCGGTCCGACGGGAGCGGCTGAGGGAGCACTGCAGCGCCTCGGGGTTCGACGCGGCGCTGATCACCCGCTCGGCGAACGTCCGTTACCTCACCGGGTGCCCGCCCTGCGGTGCGAGCCTGCTGCTCACGCGCGAGCGGGTGCTGCTCGCGCTGCCCGACGACCTGCCGCCGGACGACACCGGCCAGCACGCGCTCGGCGAGGACATCCCACGGCTGGCGGTCCCGAGGGAGACCGACACCGCCCTGGCCGCCGCCGAGGCGGCGGGCCGTCTGCGGGTGCGGGACGTGGGGGTGGAGGAGCACGACCTCACGGTCAGCCGCCACCGCTGCGTCACCGAACTGCTGTCGGACGCCCGGCTGACCGACCTCTCCCGGGCCGTCGAGCGGCTGCGGGTGGTCAAGGACGAGCACGAGCTCGCCGATCTGCGGATCGCCGCCGAGATCGCCGACCAGGCGCTGGGCGAACTGCTGGAGTCCATCCTGGTCGGCCGCACCGAGCGGCACCTGGCGATGGAACTGGAACGCCGCATGATCGACCACGGTGCCGACCGCGCCGCCTTCCCGGTCTCCGTCGGCACCGGCACCCACTCCGGCATGGAGGGCCACCAGCCCACCGACCGCCGGGTCGAGGAGGGCGACTTCCTCACCGTGGTCCTCGGCGCGCAGTACCGGGGGTACGGGGTCTCCACCGCCCGCACCTTCGTGATCGGCGCCGCTCCCGCGCCCTGGCAGGTGGAACTCCACCGGCTGGTCTTCCGCGCCCAGCGGGCCGGCCGGGAGGCGCTCGGTCCGGGGGTGCCGCAGAACGCACCCGACCAGGCGGCCCGCGAGATCCTGCAGGGGGCCGGCCACACCGAGCACTCGCCCCGCCCGGTCGGACACGGCATCGGCCTGGAGATCCGGGAGGCGCCGCGCCTCGGCCCCACCGACATGGGTAAACTGGACAACCGCGTACCGGTAACCGTCGGCCCAGGAGTTCACATCCCGGGCAAGGGCGGGGTCCGGATCGAGGACACGCTCGTCGTACGCCCCCTCGAAGAGGGCGGGCCCGAGCTGCTCACCATCACAACCAAGGAGCTCCTCGCCCTGTAGGCCACGGCTTCGCCGCGGTGGCCGCGGGACGCGCGCCCACCTTGGTTCCTTGACAGCTATATCAGGAGTAAGTGCGCCCGTGGCTTCCACGAACGATCTCAAGAACGGCATGGTCCTCAACCTGGACGGCAAGCTGTGGTCCGTCGTCGAGTTCCAGCACGTGAAGCCCGGCAAGGGCCCGGCCTTCGTGCGTACCAAGCTCAAGGAGGTCCTGAGCGGCAAGGTCGTCGACAAGACCTTCAACGCCGGCGTCAAGGTCGAGACCGCCAACGTCGACAAGCGCACCATGCAGTTCTCGTACAAGGACGGCGAGAACTTCGTGTTCATGGACATGGACACCTACGACCAGCTCCCGATCGAGCCGGACGTGGTCGGCGACGCCGCCAAGTACCTGCTCGAGGGCTTCGACGCCCTGGTCGCGCAGCACGAGGGCAAGCCGCTGTACGTCGAGCTCCCGGCCGCGGTCGAGCTGGTCATCGCCGAGACCGAGCCGGGCGTCCAGGGCGACCGCTCCACCGGTGGCACCAAGCCGGCGACCCTGGAGACCGGTGCCGAGATCCAGGTCCCGCTCTTCGTCACCACCGGCGAGAAGGTCAAGGTCGACACCCGCGACGGCAGCTACCTCGGTCGGGTCAAGTAATCGTGTCATCTGCCCGTACCAAGGCCCGGACGAGGGCCTTTCAGATCCTCTTCGAGGCAGACCACCGCGGTGTCGACCCGCAGCAGGTGCTCGCCGACTGGGTCGGCCGCGCCCGCGAGCCGAAGCCGGACGAGGGTACCCCGCAGGTCGGTGAGTACACCATGGAGCTCATCGAGGGGTACGTCCGGCACGCCCGCCGGATCGACGAGCTGATCTCCCAGTACGCGGTGGGCTGGACGCTCGACCGCATGCCGATCGTGGACCGCAACGTGCTTCGGCTCGGCACGTACGAGCTGATCTGGGAGGACGGCGTCCCGGACGCGGTCGTCCTGGACGAGGCGGTCGAGATCGCCAAGGAGTTCTCCACGGACGACTCCCCGGCGTTCGTCAACGGTCTGCTCGCACGGTTCATGGAGCTCAAGCCGACGATCCGTCGCGACTGACCTCCGCCGCCCGCGCGAGCGGGAGTGCTGCGCCGGTGATCCGCTGCAGCCGGCCATCGTTTCTCCGCTCTGCCGAAGGCCCGCCGGATTCCGTGTCCGGCGGGCCTTCGCATGCCCCCGGATGGTGGCGTATGTTGGCTACCGACCGGTAACTTTGCAATGGCGAAGGGCGAATCACGCATGACCACCGCGATCCGAAGCGAGTTCGACCGGGGCATCGCCCTGACCCAGCGCCCGGGCGAGCCGGGCCACTACGACGGCGAGCTCGACGCGGGCTGGCAGATCGGCGGCGGCATCAACGGCGGCCTGCAGCTCGCCCTCGCCGGACACGCGCTCTCGCTCCGGCACGGCGCGGACGGCTCGCACGCCGATCCGATCTCGATCAGCGGCTACTACCTCTCCGCCGCCACGCCCGGCCCGGTCGACGTCCGGACCGAACTGGTCCGCCGCGGCCGCAGCCTCTCCACCGGCACCGCCTCGCTCAGCCAGGACGGCAGAGAACGGCTCAGAGTCCTCGCCAGCTACGGCGACCTGTCGGACGCGGAGGGCGCGGTGCACACCAGCGCCACCCCGCCGCAGCTGCCGCCGCCCGAGCGGTGCGTCAGCGTCGCCGACGCCCCCAGGGAAATGATCTCGCAGGCCGCGTTGCTGGAGCGGTTCGACCTGCGGCTCGACCCGGCGACGGTCGGCTGGGCGGTGGGGCAGCCCTCCGGGAACGGCCGGATCCAGGGCTGGTTCAAGCTGGCCGACGGCCGGGAGCCCGATCCGCTGATGCTGCTGCTGGTCGCCGACGCGCTGCCGCCGGTCACCTTCGACCTCGGCATGCCGGGCTGGGCGCCGACCGTCGAGCTGACGGTCCACCTGCGGGCCAGGCCGGTGCCGGGCTGGCTGCGGGTCGTCCACTCCAGCCGCAACCTGGCCGGCGGCTACTTCGAGGAGGACGCCGAGGTCTGGGACGAGTCCGGCCGCCTGGTCGCCCAGTCCCGCCAGCTCGCCCGCGCGCCGCGGCCGCAGTAGCGCCGGGGGCGCCGCGCCGCGCCCCCCATCACAGCGACTCACGGGTGGTTACTGAGCTGTGACACGCCGTACGTGTGCGACTCGCGGGGATGGGGAGAAAGAGGAGCAAACGGCAGACCGCTGCCACTCCCCGGCCAAGGAGCACCAGATGTCGCGGAACAGCCACACTCCCCGGATCTTCCGCTGCACGGTCGGTGTGCCCGGCCAAGGTCGGATCCAGCAGCAGTCCCGCCGCCGCGCCGAGCAGGCCTTCGTCACCGGCATCCTCACCAGCCACGTCGACTTCGAGCACGCCCGCCCCTGGGGGCTGACCGACGCCGCGGACTTCGACAGCTATCTGCTGGACACCGCCGTGCTGCTGGGTGAGGCGCAGCAGGCTTACGGCAGCGTCCGGGCCAGGATGTTCCACCCCGGCGACTTCGCCGACTTCTGCCTGCTGCACCACCTCGACCCGGCCGCGCCCGCTGCCCGCGAGCGGTATCTGCTCAACCCCGCGCTCCGTACCCAGCTGCTGCCGTACCAGGGCGAGGAGCTCTCCGGCGACTTCATCCCGCGACTGGTCCGGGCCCGGGAGAGCGGGCTGACCATGTGCCACGTCGACCTGCTGCTCGGCGGAGGGCTGCTCGCCGGTGCGGGTGGTGGCCAGGGGGCCGCGAGGGAGGTGCCGGACGCCAGGGTCCGGTCGGCCTTCCAACGGGGCGGCGAGCTTTTCCGGCGGATGCTGGTCGGCGCGGGCTGCGGTGCGTACGAGTTCCGCTGCGCCGTCGAGGCGCCCGGCGGGCGGCTCACGGCGGACGCCCGGATCCTGCACTGGGAGGACGGCGCGGTCCGGCTCAACGACGAGGATCTCGATCTGGTCTGCGCGGTGTTCTGCGCCGGCCTGGCGCTCGAACTGCCGGGGGTGGCGGTGCTGCGCGGTTCGCAGGGCGGGGCGGGCAGCTGCGGCGAGTACCGGCAGGTGGCGTGGGCCTGGCAGAGCACGGGGTTCGACTGGGCCCCGGCGAGCCTGAACCTGGGGGAGATCGCGGCCCGGCCGGGATTCGGCCTCGGCTCGGTCTGCTGAGCCACGCGCGGGCCCGGGGTCGGGCCGGTCGGGCGGTTCCGACGCGGGCGGTGCCGGTTGTGCGTGCGGTTCGGTTGTGCGTGCCTCTCCGCGCGCCCCCGGCCGAAGAGGCGCAACGGCGGTGCCACCCCGATCGGTTGACCGGGGCAACACCGCCGTGACGTTTCTGCAGGGCCGGCTCAGCCGGCGTCCTCCTCGCGGACCGCGCGGCGCGCGTCCGGGTTGAGGACACCCCAGCTGATCAGCTGCTCGGTGAGGATCGACGGCGACTGGTCGTAGATCACGGCCAGGGTGCGCAGGTCGTCCTGGCGGATCGAGAGCACCTTGCCGTTGTAGTCACCGCGCTGGCTCTGGATGGTGGCGGCATAGCGCTGCAGCGGGCCGGCCTTCTCGGACGGCACCTGGGTCAGTCTCTCCAGGTCGAGCACCAGGCGCGGCGGCGGCTCGGCCGCGCCGCCCGGGGTGCCGCCGGGGAGCAGCTCCTGCACCGGGACGCCGTAGAACTCGGCCAGCTCGGCGAGGCGCTGCACCGTCACCGCACGGTCGCCGCGCTCGTAGGAGCCGACCACGACCGCCTTCCAGCGCCCCTGGGACTTCTCCTCGACGCCGTGCAGGGAGAGCCCCTGCTGTGTGCGGATCGCCCGGAGCTTGGCTCCGAGCTGCTTCGCGTAGTCGCTGGACATTGGTCTCCCCGGACGAGATTTCGCGTTGAGTGGTGAGCCACGAGGATCGCGGGTGGGTGACCGCTCACCCGACCACTCCACCGATGGGTGTGGACCGTCTCGTAACTCACTGTGAGGTTACGTAGAGTGAGGTAGTTGCGTCAAGCCGAATGGGGCAGTCGTGCGAATAGCCAGGAAGGCCGATGTCAACCGTATGCGTCCGACCGTGTCGGCCTGCGGTGACGGGCGCCGGGTGGCGGTGAGTCGGGCGCGGGAGAACGGACTGTTAGGATGGCTGGAAGCCCTGGGCGGGACCCGGGGCATCCCCAGACGTCCTTTAAAGCCCGTCCCGTGAGGCGGGGAAGGAGGTCGGCTTCGGCATGACCACACGCATTGACGCATCGCGTCCACCGCACCAGGTGCTGGACGCCAATGACATCGCCCGGGTGATCACCCGGATCGCCCACGAGATCGTGGAGCGCGCCAAGGGCGCGGAGGACGTCGTCCTGCTCGGCATCCACACCCGAGGGGTCCACCTGGCCCGGCGCCTGGCCGCCAAGCTGGCCCAGATCACCGGCCGTGAGATCCCGCTCGGCACCCTCGACATCACCATGTACCGGGACGACCTCCGGCTGAAGCCGGCCCGCGCCGCCGAGCACACCGAGGTCCCGGCCGACGGCATCGAGGGCAGGCTGGTCGTCCTGGTCGACGACGTGCTCTTCTCCGGCCGCACCATCCGCGCCGCCCTCGACGCGCTGAACGACCTCGGCCGCCCGCGCGCGGTGCAGCTCGCCGTCCTGGTCGACCGAGGCCACCGCGAACTGCCGATCCGCGCCGACTACGTGGGCAAGAACCTGCCGACCTCGCTGCGTGAAGCCGTCCAGGTGCGGCTGGCCGAGGTGGACGGCCGGGACGCCGTACTGGTCGGCGACCGCGACTACTCCGCACGCTCCACCCAGGCCCTCGCCGGGGAGTGAACGGGTGATGCGCGACACCCGCAGCCCCGTTCCCCGCGCCGCCGTACCGCCCATGCACCAACTCCCCGGAGGCCGCTCAGTGAGCAGCTATCTCATTCGCAACGCCAAGATCCTCGGGGGCGCCCCGCAGGACGTCCTGATCGCGGACGGCGTCATCCGGCAGATCGGCACCGACCTGGCCGCCGAGGCCGACATCGACATCGACGCGCACGGCCTGGTCCTGCTGCCCGGTCTGGTGGACCTGCACACGCACCTGCGCCAGCCCGGCAAGGAGGAGGCCGAGACCGTCCTCACCGGCACCCGGGCCGCCGCGATGGGCGGCTACACCGCCGTGCACGCGATGGCCAACACCAGCCCGGTCGCCGACAGCGCCGCCGTGGTCGAGCAGGTCCGGGAGCTGGGCCGGGCCAGCGGCTACTGCGACGTGCAGCCGGTCGGCGCCGTCACCGTCGGGCTGGAGGGCAAGGAACTGGCCGAGCTGGCGGGCATGCACGCCTCCGCCGCCGGGGTGCGGGTCTTCTCCGACGACGGCAAGTGCGTGGACGACGCCGCGCTGATGCGCAAGGCCCTGGAGTACGTCAGGACCATCGACGGCGTGGTCGCCCAGCACGCCCAGGAGCCCAAGCTCACCGAGGGCGCCCAGATGAACGAGGGCACCGTCTCCGCCGAGCTCGGGCTGCCCGGCTGGCCGGCCGTCGCCGAGGAGGCGATCATCGCCCGCGACGTGCTGCTCGCCGCGCACACCGGCGCCCGGCTGCACGTCTGCCACCTGTCCACCGCCGGCTCGGTGGAGATCGTCCGCTGGGCCAAGGCCCAGGGCTGGGACGTCACCGCCGAGGTGACGCCGCACCACCTGCTGCTCACCGACGAGCTGGTCCGCTCCGGCGACCCGGTGTACAAGGTCAACCCGCCGCTGCGCACCGAGGCCGATGTGCACGCGCTGCGCGCCGCGCTCGCCGACGGCACCATCGACGCGGTGGCCACCGACCACGCGCCGCACCCCTCGGCCGACAAGGACTGCGCCTGGGCGGTGGCCGCGATGGGCATGGTGGGCCTGGAGACCGCGCTGTCGGTGGTGCAGCAGACCATGGTCGACACCGGCCTGCTGAACTGGGAGGGCGTCGCGGACCGGATGTCGCACCGCCCGGCCCGGATCGGCCGCCTGGCCGGCCACGGCCGCCCGATCTCGGTCGGCGAGCCGGCCAACCTGGTGCTCTTCGATCCCGCGTACCGTGGGACCGTGAACGCGGAGAGCTTCGCCACGCGCAGCCGCAACACCCCCTACCGGGGCCTCGAGCTGCCGGGACGGGTGCACGCGACCTTCCTGCGGGGCGTCGCCACGGTGCTGGCCGGCGAGCTGGCCGAACAGGCCGACCTGATCGAGCAGGGTGACCCGGCATGATCGCTCTGGCCACCGAGCAGGCCAAGGTCACCAACTGGCCCGGCTACATCGGCTGGACGGTCGGTCTGCTGATCCTGATCGCGCTGGTCTACTGGCTGATGCGGCAGGGCTGGAACTGGCGCCGTACCCTCCAGTCCGACCTGCCGCCGCTGCCTGCCGTCCCGGCGGATCCCGGCCCGGCGGTCCTGGAGACCGAGGGCCGCTACCACGGCACCACCACCGCCGGGAACTGGCTGGACCGGGTGGTCGCGCACGGTCTCGGCACCCGAAGCCTGGCCCGACTCACCCTGACCGAACAGGGGTTGCTGGTCCGCCGCCCCGGCGACGCGGACCTGTGGATCCCGGCCGGGCAGCTGACCGGAGCCCGCACCGACTCCGGGATCGCGGGCAAGGTCGTCCCGGCCGGCCTGCTGGTGGTCACCTGGAAGCTCCAGGACACCGCGCTGGACTCCGGCTTCCGGGCCGACCGAAGCGACGAGCACGCCTCCTGGACCGAGGCGATCGACGCTCTTGTGACACGTACGAAGACGAAGAAGACGGAAGAGGCCGCCCAATGACCGCAGCTGCCCCCACCACCATGCGCCAACGGCGGGAGCGCGTGCCTGCCCTCCTCGTCCTGGAGGACGGCCGGACCTTCCACGGCCAGGCCTACGGCGCGGTCGGCGAGACCTTCGGCGAGGCGGTCTTCAACACCGGCATGTCCGGCTACCAGGAGACCCTGACCGACCCGTCGTACCACCGCCAGGTGGTCGTGATGACCGCCCCGCAGATCGGCAACACCGGCTGGAACGACGAGGACGACGAGTCCAAGCGGATCTGGGTCGCCGGCTACGTGGTCCGCGACCCCGCCCGGATCCCCTCCAACTGGCGCTCGCGGCGCTCGCTGGACGAGGAGCTCGCCGCCCAGGGCGTCGTCGGCATCAGCGGCATCGACACCCGGGCGCTCACCCGCCACCTGCGCGAGCGCGGCGCGATGCGGGTCGGCATCTTCTCCGGCGCCGCACTGGCCGACCACGCCGAGCTGCTGGCCAAGGTGCAGGCCTCGCCCGAGATGAAGGGCGCCGACCTGTGCGCCGAGGTCGCCACCACCGAGAAGTACGTGGTCCCGGCGATCGGCGAGAAGAAGTTCACCGTCGCCGCCCTGGACCTGGGCATCAAGGCGATGACCCCGCACCGGATGGCCGAGCGCGGCATCGAGGTGCACGTCTTCCCGGCCAACTCCACCCTGGAGGAGCTGTACTCCGTCGACCCGGACGGCGTGTTCTTCTCCAACGGCCCGGGCGACCCGGCCACCGCCGACCATCAGGTCGCCGTGGCGCAGGGCGTGCTGGAGCGCAGGACCCCGTTCTTCGGGATCTGCTTCGGCAACCAGATCCTCGGCCGCGCGCTGGGCTTCGGCACCTACAAGCTCAAGTACGGCCACCGGGGCATCAACCAGCCCGTCCAGGACCGCACCACCGGCAAGGTCGAGGTCACCGCGCACAACCACGGCTTCGCCGTGCAGGCACCGCTGGACCGGGTGAGCGAGACCCCGTACGGCCGGGCCGAGGTCTCCCACGTCTGCCTGAACGACGACGTGGTCGAGGGCCTGCAGTGCCTGGACGTGCCCGCCTTCAGCGTCCAGTACCACCCCGAAGCGGCCGCCGGCCCGCACGACGCCGCGTACCTGTTCGACCGCTTCACAAGCCTGATGGCCGGTGCCCCGGCCCGCACCACCGCAGGGAGCTGACCGTGCCGAAGCGCACTGACATCAAGTCCGTCCTGGTCATCGGGTCCGGCCCGATCGTCATCGGCCAGGCGGCGGAGTTCGACTACTCCGGCACCCAGGCCTGCCGGGTGCTCAAGGCCGAGGGCCTTCGGGTCGTGCTGGTGAACTCCAACCCGGCCACGATCATGACCGACCCGGAGATCGCCGACGCCACCTACGTCGAGCCGATCACCCCCGAGTTCGTCGAGAAGATCATCGCCAAGGAGCGCCCCGACGCGCTGCTGCCGACCCTGGGCGGGCAGACCGCGCTCAACACCGCGATCTCGCTGCACAAGGCGGGCACGCTGGAGAAGTACGGCGTCGAGCTGATCGGTGCCGACGTCGAGGCGATCAACAAGGGCGAGGACCGCGACCTGTTCAAGGGCGTGGTGGACGCCGTCAACGCCAAGATCGGCTACGGCGAGTCCGCCCGCTCGGTGATCTGCCACTCCATGGAGGACGTCCTGGGGGGCGTCGAGACGCTCGGCGGCTACCCCGTCGTCGTCCGTCCCTCCTTCACCATGGGCGGCGCCGGCTCCGGCTTCGCCCACGACGAGGAGGACCTGCGCCGGATCGCCGGCCAGGGCCTGGCCCTGTCGCCGACCACCGAGGTGCTCCTGGAGGAGTCCATCCTCGGCTGGAAGGAGTACGAGCTGGAGCTGATGCGCGACAAGAACGACAACGTCGTGGTCGTCTGCTCCATCGAGAACTTCGACCCGATGGGCGTGCACACCGGTGACTCGATCACCGTCGCCCCGGCGATGACGCTGACCGACCGCGAGTACCAGATCCTGCGCGACATCGGCATCGCCGTCATCCGCGAGGTCGGTGTGGACACCGGCGGCTGCAACATCCAGTTCGCGGTCAACCCGACCGACGGCCGGGTCATCGTCATCGAGATGAACCCGCGCGTCTCGCGCTCGTCCGCGCTCGCCTCCAAGGCCACCGGCTTCCCGATCGCCAAGATCGCCGCCAAGCTGGCCGTCGGCTACACCCTGGACGAGATCCCCAACGACATCACCGAGGAGACCCCGGCCTCCTTCGAGCCGACCCTCGACTACGTCGTGGTCAAGGTCCCGCGCTTCGCCTTCGAGAAGTTCCCGAGTGCGGACGCCACCCTGACCACCACCATGAAGTCGGTCGGCGAGGCCATGGCGCTGGGCCGCAACTTCCCCGAGGCGCTCAACAAGGCGCTGCGCTCGCTGGAGAAGAAGGGCAGCCAGTTCTCCTGGGTCGGCCCGGTCGGCGACAAGAACGCCCTGCTGACGAAGGCGGTCGTCCCCACTGACGGCCGGATCAACACCGTCATGGAGGCCATCCGGGCCGGCGCCACCCCCGAGGAGGTCTTCGAGGCCACGAAGATCGACCCGTGGTTCGTCGACCAGTTGTTCCTCCTGGACGAGATCGCCGGCGAGCTCGCCGAGGCCGAGAAGCTCACCCCCGAGCTGCTCCGCCACGCCAAGCGGCACGGCTTCTCCGACCAGCAGATCGGTGAGATCCGCGGCCTGAAGACCGACGTGGTCCGCGAGCTGCGGCACGCGCTCGGCATCCGCCCGGTCTTCAAGACCGTGGACACCTGCGCCGCCGAGTTCGCCGCGAAGACCCCGTACTTCTACTCGTCCTACGACGAGGAGACCGAGGTCGCCCCGCGCAGCAAGCCCGCCGTCATCATCCTCGGCTCCGGTCCGAACCGGATCGGCCAGGGCATCGAGTTCGACTACTCCTGCGTGCACGCCTCCTTCGCGCTCGCCGAGGCCGGGTACGAGACCGTCATGGTCAACTGCAACCCGGAGACCGTCTCCACCGATTACGACACCTCCGACCGGCTCTACTTCGAGCCGCTCACCCTGGAGGACGTGCTGGAGATCGTCCACGCCGAGCAGCAGGCCGGCCCGGTGGCCGGTGTGATCGTCCAGCTCGGCGGCCAGACCCCGCTGGGCCTGGCCCAGGCGCTCAAGGACAACGGCGTCCCGATCGTCGGCACCCAGCCCGAGGCCATCGACCTGGCCGAGGAGCGCGGCGCCTTCGGCCGGGTGCTGAAGGAGGCCGGCCTGCCGGCCCCCAAGCACGGCACCGCCTTCTCCTTCGACGAGGCCAAGGCGATCGCCGACGAGATCGGCTACCCGGTGCTGGCCCGCCCCTCCTACGTGCTCGGCGGGCGCGGCATGGAGATCGTCTACGACGAGGCGTCGCTGGCCTCCTACCTGGAGCGGCACGCCGGTCTGATCTCCGAGCACCCGGTGCTGATCGACCGCTTCCTGGACGACGCGGTCGAGATCGACGTGGACGCCCTCTACGACGGCACCGAGCTGTACCTCGGCGGCGTCATGGAGCACATCGAGGAGGCCGGCATCCACTCCGGCGACTCGGCCTGCGCGCTGCCGCCGATCACCCTCGGCGGCTGGGACATCAAGCGGCTGCGCACCTCCACCGAGGCCATCGCGCGCGGTGTCGGGGTCCGCGGTCTGATCAACATCCAGTTCGCGATGGCCGGGGACATCCTGTACGTCCTGGAGGCCAACCCGCGCGCCTCCCGGACCGTGCCGTTCACCTCCAAGGCCACCGCCGTCCCGCTGGCCAAGGCCGCCGCCCGGGTCTCGCTGGGCGCGACCATCGCCGAGCTGCGCGCCGAGGGCCTGCTCCCGGCCGAAGGCGACGGTGGCACGCTGCCCGCCGACTGCCCGATCGCGGTCAAGGAGGCCGTGATGCCGTGGAGCCGCTTCCGCGACATCCACGGGCGCGGCGTGGACACCGTGCTCGGCCCGGAGATGCGCTCCACCGGCGAGGTCATGGGCGTGGACAAGGTCTTCGGCACCGCCTACGCCAAGGCCCAGTCCGGCGCGTACGGCGCGCTGCCGACCAAGGGCAAGGTCTTCGTCTCGGTCGCCAACCGCGACAAGCGCAACCTGGTCTTCCCGGCCCGCGCGCTGGTCGACCAGGGCTTCGAGGTGCTGGCCACCACCGGCACCGCCGAGGTGCTGCAGCGCGCCGGCATCCCCTCCACCCTGGTGCGCAAGCACAGCGAGGGCGAGGGCCCGGACGGCGAGAAGACCATCGTCCAGCTGATCCACGAGGGCCAGGTCGACCTGATCATCAACACCCCGTACGGCACCGGCGGCCGGATGGACGGGTACGAGATCCGCACCGCCGCCGTCTCGCGCGGTGTGCCGTGCCTGACCACCGTCCAGGCGATGGGCGCGGCCGTGCAGGGCATCGACATGCTGCTGCGCGGTGAGGTCGGAGTGATGTCGCTGCAGGAGCACGCGGCGCTGATCAACTCCGGCCGCAAGTAGTCCGATCCACTGTGGGGGGCGCCCGTCGGGCGGCGCCCCCCACACCCATGCTCGCCCGCCGCCACCCCCGACCGCCGGGCTCCGCCCGGCCCTTGGACCCGAAGGGCTCAACTCGCCGTGTACAAGCTCCTGTTCAACCTTCTCTTCAAGAAGATGGACCCGGAGAAGGCCCACCACCTGGCCTTCTTCTGGATCCGGCTGGCCGCCTCGGTGCCCGGGCTGCGCTCGCTGATCCGGCTGGTGCTCGCCCCGCGGGACCCGCGGCTGCGGACCGCCGCGCTCGGGCTCGACCTGCCGGGACCGTTCGGGCTCGGGGCCGGGTTCGACAAGAACGGCATCGGCATCGACGGACTGTCCATGCTGGGCTTCGACTTCGTCGAGATCGGCACCGTCACCGGTGAGCCGCAGCCAGGCAACCCGGAGCCGCGCCTGTTCCGCCTGGTCGAGGACCGCGCGCTGATCAACCGGATGGGCTTCAACAACCAGGGCTCCGCCCGGGTCGCCGCCCGCCTCGCGGCCCGCCCGCACACCAGCTCCACCCCGGTCATCGGCGTCAACATCGGCAAGACCAAGGTGGTCGACGAGGCCGATGCCACCGCGGACTACCTCAAGAGCACCGAGCGGCTCGCCAAGTACGCCGACTACCTGGTGGTCAACGTCAGCTCGCCGAACACCCCGGGACTGCGCAACCTGCAGGCCGTCAAGGTGCTCGGGCCGCTGCTGTGGGACGTGCGGAAGAAGGCGGACGAGGTCACCACGCGCCATGTGCCGCTGCTGGTGAAGATCGCCCCCGACCTGGCCGACGAGGATATCGACGAGATCGCCGACATGGCCATGCACCTGGAGCTGGACGGGATCATCTGCACCAACACCACCATCGGCCGGGACGGGCTGCAGGAGCCGGCCTCGCGGATCGAGGAGATCGGCGCCGGCGGGCTGTCCGGGGCCCCGCTCAAGGAGCGCTCGCTGGAGGTGCTGCAGCGGCTCCGGGCGCGCACCGAGGGGCGGCTGGCGCTGATCTCCGTGGGCGGGATCGAGACGGCCGAGGACGCCTGGCAGCGGATCGTCCACGGGGCCGACCTGGTCCAGGGGTACAGCGCGTTCATCTACGAGGGACCGTTCTGGATGCGGCGGATGCACAAGGGCCTGTCGGCCCGGCTGCGGGCGAGCGGGTACCGGACCATCGCCGACGCCGTGGGTACCGCGAAGGCGAGCTGACGGCCCCGCCGGAGCACCCCGGGGCGGCGGCGGGGCGGCTCCCCGACGGCGCGCGGCTCCGCGCGCCGTCGGTGCACCCCGCCGCACGGTGCCCGAATGCACGGGTGTTCGGACGAAGTGACAGGTTGCGGGGTGGTTTGGGAGAGTTCAGAGCGTCAACGTGCGCACAGGCCAGCCGAAAGGTGAACCACAGATGGCCAACCCCGTTCAGACACGAGCCGAGGTGCTCTCCCGGAGCGTCGAGGGCGGCTACCACCGCCTGTTGCTGAGTGCTCCCGAGGCGGCGCCACGGGTGAGACCCGGCCACTTCGCGACGCTGGCCTGCGCCGACTCCGGAAGGCTGCTGCGGCGGGCCCTCGCCATCCACCGGGCCGATCCCGAGGCCGGCACGATCGAGCTGGTCATCGCCGAACGCGGCGATGGCACGCGGGAGTTGGCCGCCACCCCGGTCGGCGGACGGCTGGACCTGATCGCCCCGCTCGGGACGCCCTTCCCGCTCCCGGACGGTCCCGTCTCCGCGCTGCTGGTGGCCGGCGGCTACGGCAGCGTGCCGCTGCTCCCGCTCGGCGAGGAGATCCGGCGCCGCGGCGGCCAGGTCGGCTTCATCCTGGGCGCGGCCGGCGCCGACCGGCTCTACGGGGTCGAACAGGCCCGGGCGATCACCCGGGACGTCCTGGTGGTCACCGAGGACGGTTCGGCCGGACTGACCGGCCGGGTCACCGACCCGCTGGCCCAGGCGATCAGGGCGATCGGCGCCACCGAAGTGCACGCCTGCGGCCCGATGCCCATGCTGCGTGCCGTCACCACCATCGCCCTCGGCCTCGGCGCCCGCTGCCACACCGCCGTGGAGGAGGCGATGGCCTGCGGCGTCGGCATCTGCATGACCTGCGTGCTGCCCGTGCTCGGCGCGGACGGGGTGAGCCGCTTCGTCCGCTCCTGCACCGAGGGGCCGGTCTTCGACGGCGCCAAGGTCCGCTGGGACGACATCGGAACCGTACCGCCGGACCTGGAGGGCGCCGCCGCGATGGGAGCCGCACGGTGAGCCGGGGCACGCAGCCGGTGGACCCGGGGGACGTCGACCTGACCGCGCGGTTCGGCCCGCTGACGCTGCCCAACCCGCTCACCGCCGCCGCCGGCTGCGCCGGATACGGGCGCGAGGTGGCCAGGTTCTTCCCGCTGGACGCGCTGGGCTCGGTCACCACCAAGACCATCATGGCCGCCCCGCGGTCCGGGCTGGCCACCCCGAGGATGGCCGAGACCCCGTCCGGGATGCTCAACTCGATCGGACTGCCGGGTGCGGGCGTCGACGCCTTCGTCCGGCACGAGCTGCCCTGGCTCGCCGAGCGCGGCGCCCGGGTGCTGGTCTCGATCGCGGGGCAGCGGCTGGAGGAGTTCGCCGAGGTCGCCGAGAAGCTGGGCGGCCGGCCCGGGGTGATCGGCCTGGAGCTCAACATCTCCTGCCCCAACACCGCCGACCGCGGCCTGCTGTTCGCCGCCAACCCGGCCACCAGCTACGACGTCGTCCGCGCGGTGCGCGAGGTGGCCGCGGCCGAACTGCCGGTCTACGCCAAGCTCTCGCCGGACGTCGCCTCGATCACCGAGGTCGCCGCCGCCTGTGTCCAGGCCGGTGCGGACGGCCTGTCGATGATCAACACGGTCCTCGGCATGACCATCGACCTGGACACCCTGCGGCCCGCCCTGGCGGCCGGCGCCGGGGGCCTGTCCGGACCGGCCGTCCGCCCGATCGCCGTGCGCTGCGTCCACCAGGTGCACGCCGCGATGCTGGCCGGCCGGATCCCGCCCGTCCCGATCATCGGCATGGGTGGGATCCGCACCGGCCGGGACGCCCTGGAGTTCGCCCTCGCCGGGGCGAGCCACCTGGCCGTCGGCACGGCCCTGTTCAACGACCCAACCGCCCCCGTGCGGATCCTCGACGAGCTCCGCCGCGAGCTGGCCCGACGAGGCTTCGCCAAGTTCACCGACGCGGTGGGATACGCCCACCGCCCCGTCCCCACTGAAAGGCTCCCATGACCCTCGCCCCCTTCGGCGCTCGCCTGCGCCACGCCCTCGACACCCGCGGTCAGCTCTGCGTCGGCATCGACCCGCACGCCTCCCTGCTGACCGCCTGGGGGCTCGACGACGACATCGCCGGGCTGGAGAGCTTCAGCCGCACCGTGGTCGAGGCGCTGGCCGGACAGGTGGCCGTGCTCAAGCCGCAGGCCGCCTTCTTCGAGCGCTTCGGCAGCCGCGGCATCGCCGTGCTGGAGCGCACTGTGGCCGAGGCCCGCGAGGCGGGTGCGCTGGTGCTCATGGACGCCAAGCGCGGCGACATCGGCTCCACCATGGCCGCCTACGCCGAGACCTTCCTCTCGCCCGCCAGCCCGCTGTTCTCGGACGCCGTGACGGTCAGCCCGTACCTGGGCTTCGGCTCGCTGCAGCCCGCGCTCGACCTGGCCCGGGCCAACGGCGCCGGCGTCTTCGCGCTGGCGCTCACCTCCAACCCCGAGGGCCACGAGGTGCAGCGCGCGGTCGCCGCCGACGGCGAGAGCGTCGCCCAGGGCGTGCTGCGCCGCCTGGCGGCCGAGAACGCGGGTGCCGAGCCGATGGGCTCCTTCGGTGCCGTGGTCGGTGCCACCCTGGCCGAGGCCGGGGTCGACCTGGACATCAACGGCCCGCTGCTCGCCCCCGGGGTCGGCGCCCAGGGTGCGACCGCCGCCGACCTGCCCCGGGTGTTCGGCGGCGCGGTGCGCCACGTGGTGCCCAGCGTGAGCCGCGACATCCTCAAGCACGGGCCCTCGGTGACCGCTCTGCGCGACGCTTCCGCGCGCTTTGTCGAGGAAATCAGTGCCGTACTGGAAAAGTGAGCAGCATCACATCTGTTCGCAAAACCTGCTTTCTGGCGGTTGATTTGTCCGAAAAAGTCCTGGTCGGCCTCGGCTGACCAGGACTTTTCGTGTTCTTTTCCTGACGCGCGGGCTCAAGTTGGGTAGTGTCCGGCGATAGGTCACCAAAGGGCTTCGCCAAGCGTTGCTCTTGCAGGTCAGAGCCATTAGGTTCCACTGCAACCGGTGTCCTTGGCACCAACAGTCATAGCTCATCCCTTCCTTACACATCCCGAGGTGAACGGCGTGGCTCTTCCGCCCCTTACCCCCGAACAGCGCGCCGCCGCGCTCGCCAAGGCCGCCGAAGCTCGCCGGCAGCGTGCCGAGGTCAAGAACAAGCTGAAGCACTCCAATGCCTCGCTGCGTGACGTGATCAAGGCGGGCAAGTCCGACGACGAGGTCATCGGCAAGATGAAGGTCTCCGCCCTGCTCGAAAGCCTCCCGGGCGTCGGCAAGGTGCGGGCCAAGCAGATCATGGAGCGTCTCGGGATCAGCGAGAGTCGCCGGGTGCGCGGTCTCGGCTCGAACCAGATCGCCTCGCTGGAGCGGGAGTTCGGTAACACCGCCTCCTGAGTCCGGCTGCCGGTTCGCAGCGTCCGGGCCCCCGTGGTCCCCGGAACGTCCGCGATCCGGGATAATCGGTGCATGAGTGAACGTCCGCGGCTGACCGTGCTCTCCGGCCCTTCGGGGGTCGGCAAGAGCACGGTCGTCGCTCATATGAGGCAGCAGCACCCCGAGGTCTGGCTCTCGGTGTCGGCGACCACCCGGCACCCGAGGCCCGGCGAGCAGGACGGGGTCCAGTACCACTTCGTCGACAACGACGAGTTCGACAAGCTGGTCGCCAACGGCGAGCTGCTGGAGTGGGCCGTCTTCGCCGGCAACCGCTACGGCACGCCCCGCCAGGCCGTCCAGGAGCGGCTCGACCGCGGTGAGCCGGTGCTGCTGGAGATCGACCTGCAGGGCGCCCGCCAGGTGCGCGAGTCGATGCCCGAGGCGCAGCTGGTCTTCCTGGCCCCGCCGAGCTGGGAGGAGCTGGTGCGCCGGCTCACCGGCCGGGGCACCGAGCCGCAGCACGTGATCGACGAGCGGCTGGCCGCGGCCAAGGTGGAACTGGCCGCCGAGACCGAGTTCGACGTCACGCTGGTCAACACGTCCGTCGAGCAGGTGGCGACCGAGCTGCTAGCCTTGCTCGGTGTAGTCTGACCAGATCGCTGCCGTAGTGGCAGCAATGCTGATCTGATCGGCGTTTTCGTTTCTTAGCCACCGTTTCGGAAGGTTTTCGCGTGTCCTCTTCCATGACCGCGCCCGAGGGCATCATCAACCCGCCGATCGACGAGCTGCTTGAGGCCACCGACTCCAAGTACAGCCTGGTGATCTACGCGGCCAAGCGTGCCCGTCAGATCAACGCCTACTACTCGCAGCTGGGCGAGGGCCTGCTGGAGTACGTCGGCCCGCTGGTGGACACCCACGTGCACGAGAAGCCGCTGTCGATCGCGCTGCGCGAGATCAACGCGGGCATGCTGACTGCCGAGGCCATCGAGGCTGCCTGAGCCCGTCGTCGAAGGGGCCCGTCGGACTTCACCGTCCGGCGGGCCCCTTCGCTGTGCGACAGACCACGGTGCCGGTGGGAACTGATGCGCCGTAGGGTGGGCGTAACCCGTCCGGAGGAGAGAGACCCCATCATGAACGCTCGCCCGGAGCAGCCCGACGCCCGCCGCGTCGTCCTCGGTGTCAGCGGCGGCATCGCCGCGTACAAGGCCTGTGAGCTGCTGCGGCGGTTCACCGAGTCCGGGCACCAGGTGACCGTGGTGCCGACCGCGGCCGCGCTGCACTTCGTCGGCGAGGCCACCTGGGCCGCGCTCTCCGGCCGCCCGGCCGCCACCGAGACCTGGGAGCGGGTGCACGAGGTCCCGCACGTGCGGATCGGTCAGCAGGCGGACCTGGTCGTGGTCGCCCCGGCCACCGCCGACCTGCTCGCCAAGGCCGCCCACGGCCTGGCCGACGACCTGCTCACCAACACCCTGCTCACCGCGCGCTGCCCGGTGGTGCTGGCCCCCGCCATGCACACCGAGATGTGGGAGAACCAGGCCACCCAGGAGAACGTCGCCACGCTGCGCCGCCGGGGCGTGATCGTGCTGGAGCCCGCCGTCGGGCGGCTCACCGGCGTGGACACCGGCAAGGGCCGGCTGCCGGAGCCCGAGCAGCTCTTCGAGGCCTGCCGCCGCCTTCTCGCCCGTGGCGGCCTGGAGCGGGACCTGGCCGGCCGCCATGTGGTGATCTCGGCGGGCGGTACCCGGGAGCCGCTCGACCCGGTCCGCTTCCTCGGCAACCACTCCTCCGGCAAGCAGGGCTACGCGCTGGCCGCCACGGCCGCTGCCCGGGGTGCCCGGGTCACCCTGCTGTCGGCCAACGCCACCCTTCCCGACCCGGCCGGGGTGGACGTGGTGCACGTCTCCACCGCGCTCCAGCTGCGCGAGGCCGCGCTGAAGGCGGTCCTGGACGCGGACGCGGTGGTGATGGCCGCCGCGGTGGCCGATTTCCGCCCGGCGGAGTACGCCACCGGCAAGATCAAGAAGGTGGACGGGGTGGACCAGCCGCCGATCACCCTGGTCCGCAATCCGGACATCCTCGCCGAGCTGTCCGCCGACCGCGCCAGGCCCGGCCAGCTGGTGGTCGGCTTCGCCGCGGAGACCGACGACGTCCTGGCCAACGGCCGCGCCAAGCTGGCCCGCAAGGGCTGCGACCTGCTGGTGGTCAACGAGGTGGGCGGCGGCAAGGCGTTCGGGCAGGACACCAACGCCGCGGTGCTGCTCGGCGCGGACGGCGCGGAGGTGGCCGTTCCCGACGGGCCCAAGGAGGCGCTCGCGGACCGGATCTGGGACGAGGTCGTGGCCCGGCTCGGGTGAACTTCCGCCGGATTCCGGGCGGAGCCAGGCGGGTTGTGAGCGGAGTTTGGTCGAGTGGCCGAAGATGAGTGATGAGTCTCAAGATTCCGATGTGACTGACGCCGACCGGTAGCTGACCGTTACACTCCAGGAATCAAGTCTTTCCGGATGCCTCCGGATCCCCGGAGGCGTTCAGTCAGCAGCCGCTGCAACCCCAGGGAGCGCTGTGTCTCGCCGCCTGTTCACCTCGGAGTCCGTGACCGAGGGACACCCCGACAAGATCGCTGACCAGATCAGCGACACCATCCTGGACGCTCTCCTCAAGGAAGACCCGACTTCCCGGGTCGCCGTGGAGACGCTGATCACCACCGGCCTGGTCCACGTCGCCGGTGAGGTCACCACCAAGGCGTACGCGCCGATCGCTCAGCTGGTCCGGGAGAAGATCCTGGAGATCGGATACGACAGCTCCAAGAAGGGCTTCGACGGCGCCTCCTGCGGTGTCTCGGTCTCGATCGGCGCGCAGTCCCCGGACATCGCCCAGGGTGTCGACACCGCGCACGAGCACCGCGTGGAGGGCGAGGACGACGAGCTGGACCGCCAGGGTGCCGGCGACCAGGGCCTGATGTTCGGCTACGCGTGCGACGACACGCCCGAGCTGATGCCGCTGCCGATCACCCTCGCGCACCGCCTCTCGCGCCGCCTGACCGAGGTCCGCAAGAACGGCACCATCCCGTACCTGCGTCCGGACGGCAAGACCCAGGTCACCATCGAGTACGACGGCGACAAGGCCGTGCGCCTCGACACCGTGGTGGTCTCCACCCAGCACGCGTCCGACATCGACCTGGACTCGCTGCTCACCCCGGACATCCGCGAGTTCGTCGTGGAGCCGGAGCTGAAGGCGCTCGCCGACCAGGGCATCAAGCTGACCACCGACGGCTACCGCCTGCTGGTCAACCCGACCGGCCGCTTCGAGATCGGCGGCCCGATGGGTGACGCCGGCCTGACCGGCCGCAAGATCATCATCGACACGTACGGCGGCATGGCCCGCCACGGCGGCGGCGCCTTCTCCGGCAAGGACCCGTCCAAGGTGGACCGCTCGGCCGCGTACGCGATGCGCTGGGTCGCCAAGAACATCGTCGCGGCCGGGCTGGCCCGCCGCGCCGAGGTGCAGGTCGCGTACGCGATCGGCAAGGCCGAGCCGGTGGGTCTGTTCGTGGAGACCTTCGGCACCGAGACCGTTCCGGTGCTGAAGATCCAGGAGGCCGTCACCAAGGTCTTCGACCTCCGCCCGGCGGCGATCATCCGCGACCTGGACCTGCTGCGGCCGATCTACTCGCTCACCGCGGCCTACGGCCACTTCGGCCGGGAGCTTCCGGAGTTCACCTGGGAGCGCACCGACCGCGCCGAGGCGCTGAAGAAGGCCGTCAGCGCCTGATCCGTCACCACCGCGTGCCCCGGGCGGCGGTCACCCCTCTCGCGGGGTGGCCGCCGCCCTGGTCTTTCCGGCGGAGCTTCCCCGGGCAGCGGACAAGGCCCGTCGGGGCCCCGGATCCACCGTCGGAAGGTGCCGTCGCCATGGCAGCGGCCCGGGCGTTTTGCCACGTTGTCGGTGGTGGGGGCTATGTTGGGCAGGCCCGGGGTGGTGGGTGTGTGGAGGGCGGATGAGCAGGACAGACGGTGCCGGTGAGCAGCTGGCGTTCATCCGGGAGACGGTCCGCAGGGCCAAACCCCGGACGTGGCGCGGCGCCCAGCTGGCGGATGACCTGCCGGTGGCGCGCGTACTGGTCGACAAGGGCCTGCTCCACCTCGACCAGTACTTCGACTACGCCGTCCCCGCCACCATGGCCGAGGAGGCGCAGCCCGGCGTACGCGTCCGGGTCCGCTTCGGCGCCCGGATCGTCGCGCCTGGCCGGCGCGAGGGCGGCGAGCTGCACAGCGGCTTCATCGTCGAGCGCCGGGCCGACTCCGACTACGCGGGCCCGCTCGCCCCGCTCGCCCAGGTGCTCTCCCCGGAGCAGGTGCTCACGCCCGCCCTGCTGCGGCTGTGCCGCACCGTCGCCGACCGGTACGCGGGCTCGCTCGCCGATGTGCTCCAGCTGGCGATCCCGCCCCGGCACGCGGGCGCCGAGTCCGAGCCCTCGCCGAAGCTGCTCCCGCCGCCGACCCGTCCCGAACCCGGCAGCTGGTCCCGCTATCCGCAGGGCGCGGACTACCTCGCGGCGCTGGCCCAGGGGCGTTCGCCGCGCGCGGTGTGGACGGCGCTGCCCGGTCCGAGCTGGCCGGAGGAGATCGCCCGGGCCGTCGCCGCGACCCTGGCCGGCGGCCGGGGAGCGCTGGTGGTCCTGCCGGACGGCCGGGCGGTGGCCCGGGTCGACCGCGTCCTGTCCGAGTTGCTCGGCGAGGGCCGGCACGCGGTGCTGGCCGCCGACCTCGGGCCGAAGGAGCGCTACCGGCGCTGGCTCGCGGTCAGCCGGGGCGCGGTGCGGGCCGCGATCGGGACACGGGCCGCGGTCTTCGCCCCGGTCCGGGACTTGGGCCTGGTGGTGGTCTGGTCGGACGGCGACAGCAGCCACAGCGATCCGCGCTCCCCGCACCCGCACGTCCGCGAGGTCGCGCTGCTGCGGGCCACCGAGGAGAACGCGGGCGTCCTGCTCGGCGGGCTGTCGATGACGGTCGAGGCGGCGCAGCTGCTGCGGACGGGCTGGGCGCGCCCGCTGGCCGCCGGACGGGAGACGGTCCGCGCCGTCGCCCCCCGGGTCCGGACGGTCACCGACCAGGACCAGGCGCGGGACGCGGCCGCGCAGGCCGCCCGGCTGCCCTGGCTGGCCTGGGAGGTCGCCCACGAGGCGCTGAAGCACGGCCCGGTGCTGATCCAGGTGCCCCGGCGCGGCTATGTGCCGAGGCTGACTTGCGGCCGGTGCCGTACGCCCGCGCGGTGCCGGCACTGCGGCGGACCGCTGGAGGCGGGGTCCGCGGGGGCGCCGCTGGACTGCGGCTGGTGCGGGCAGCCGGAGGCGGAGTGGCACTGCGCCGAGTGCGGTTCGTTCCGGCTGCGGGCGCAGGTGGTCGGGGCACGGCGGACGGCCGAGGAGCTGGGCAAGGCCTTCCCCCGGGTGCCGGTGCGCACCTCGGGACGCGACGCGGTGCTGGCCACGGTGTCCGGGGAGCCGGCGCTGGTGATCTCCACACCGGGCGCCGAGCCGGTCGCCGAGGGCGCCGGGTACGCGGCCGCGCTGCTGCTGGACGGCTGGACACTCCTGAACCGCCCCGACCTGCGGGCCGGGGAGGAGGCACTGCGGATGTGGACCGCCGCTGCCTCGCTGGTCAGGCCCGCCGAGCAGGGCGGCACGGTGGTGGTGGTCGCCGAGGCCACCGCGCGTCCGGTGCAGGCGCTGGTGCGGTGGGACCCGGCCGGTCACGCCGGGCTGGAGCTGGATGAACGGGCGCAGCTGCACTTCCCCCCGGTCTCCCGGATGGCCTCGGTGACGGGCGCGCCGAACGCGGTCGCGGACCTGCTGGCACTGGTCCGGCTCCCCGAGGGCACGGATGTGCTCGGGCCGATCGAGGTACCCGGCGGGCGGGGGGAGGAGCTGGAGCGCGCGCTGCTGCGGGTCGCACCCGGGCAGGGGGCGGCGCTGGCGAGCGCACTGAAGGCGGCGCAGATCGCCCGGGTGGCCCTGCGGACGTCGGATCCGGTCAAGGTGCGGATCGACCCGCTCGACATCGGCTGAGTCGGCCAGGGGGAGGAACGGGTGCTCGGGGGTGCGGGGAGGCGCGCGAGGCGACCGGCGCCGCGTTGTGCCGAGCCGCCGGTCGGTGGGCTGCACCGTCTCCGGGCCGGGAGGGGCGAGATGCCCCCCGGGGGAGAGGGGCGGCGCAGCGTTCCTCCGATTCGCGCGGTTCCCCGCACCCCCATGTGCTTGCCCGACTGCCCGGGCGAAGCCCGCCCGGGTTTCAGCCGGGTCCGGTCGGGTCCGGCCAGGTGCGGCCGGGTTTCAGCCGCGGATGGGGATGCTCGGGCGCTCCAGGCCGCCCTGGCGGGCGGCGGGGACGGTGCGGGTGAGCGGCTGGCCGCCCGCGGTTAGCTCCTCGCCGCGGTCCGGGCGGGCGGCCCCGGGCACGCCCGGGGCCGGTACGGCGGCTGCGAGCAGCTCGCTGCTCGGGCGCCGCATGCCGTACCGCCGGTGCACAGCCTGCTTGGTGACGCCCAGCGCGGAGCCGACCGAGTCCCAGGAGAAGCCCAGCGCCCGGTCGAACTCGACGGCGGCCGCGACCAGCGTCTCGACGCTCTCCCGCAGTTCCTGGGCGAGCCGCACGGTGGGGGCGGGCGCCCGCCCGTACACCACGAATCCGGCCGAGGTGCTGGGCCGGCGCGGCCGGTAGACGTTGCCCAGCTGGGCGGTGAGGGTGCGCAGCGCGTCCACCTGCCGCCGCACCCGCTCGATGTCCCGCACCAGCAGGTGCAGGCTGGCCCGCGCCCGCGCGTCGTGGTTGATCTGCTCGGCCATGGCCTTGGTGCCACCTCTCCGTACGGTGAATCCGGTCGGGACGCGTTCGCGTCCCGGTCAATCCCACTTGACCAACGCAGGACAGGCGCCGGGGTCACGCGCGCCGGCGAGACGGGATATGCCAGAAGCTGGGCCGAACGGGCGTCCCGGATTGCATAGACTGCCCTGTGGCCTTCGCCGGCCGCCCGAACCAGCCCCCGCCGAACCGCGCCGAACCCGTACCGACAGGAGCCCCCAGCCATGGCGATCCAGCCGATCCGGATCTTCGGCGACCCCGTGCTGCGCACCGTCGCGCGACCGGTGACCACCTTCGACAAGGAGCTGCGCGGGCTGGTCAGGGATCTCACCGACACCATGCTGGACGCCCCCGGCGCCGGCCTGGCGGCGCCTCAACTCGGCGTCTCGCTGCGGGTGTTCGCCTACAACGTGGACGGTGTGGTGGGCCATCTGATCAACCCCGACCTCAGCCTCAGCGACGAGGAGCAGGACGGCCCCGAGGGCTGCCTGTCGCTGCCGGGGCTGCGCTACGACACCAAGCGCGCGTACGGGGTGGTCGCCAAGGGCTTCAACATGCACGGCGACCCGGTGACCATCGAGGGTACCCAGCTGCTGGCCCGCTGCATCCAGCACGAGACCGACCACCTGGACGGGATCGTCTTCATCGACCGCCTGGACCGCGAGCAGCGCAAGGCCGCGCTCAAGGCGATCCGCGAGGCGGACTGGGGCGACGGGCCGGCGCCGACCGTCAAGATCTCCCCGCACAGCACCTTCGGTTCCGCCCGCTGATCCCCGTACGTCCCCAGAAAGGCACCCATGCGCCTCGTCTTCGCCGGCACCCCCGAGGTCGCCGTTCCCGCCCTGGACGCACTGCTGGCCTCCGACCGGCACGAGGTCGTCGCGGTGGTCACCCGCCCCGACGCCCCTGCCGGGCGCGGCCGCCGACTGGTCGCCAGCCCGGTCGCCCAGCGTGCCGAGGAGGCCGGGATCGAGGTCCTCAAGCCGGCCAAGCCGAGCGACCCGGACTTCCAGGCCAGGCTCACCGAGATCGCCCCGGACTGCTGCCCGGTGGTCGCCTACGGCGCGCTGCTGCGCCCCGGCACGCTGGAGATCCCCCGGCACGGCTGGGTCAACCTGCACTTCTCACTGCTCCCCGCCTGGCGCGGTGCCGCTCCGGTGCAGCACGCGCTGCTGGCGGGCGACGAGGTGACCGGCGCCTCCACCTTCCGGATCGAGCAGGGCCTGGACTCCGGCCCGGTGTTCGGCGTGCTCACCGAGGAGGTCCGCCCGACCGACACCAGCGGGGTGCTGCTGGACCGGCTGGCACACGCGGGCGCCCGGCTGCTGGTCGCCACCATGGACGGCATCGAGGACGGCACCCTGCAGGCCGTGCCGCAGCCCGCCGAGGGGGTCACCCTCGCGCCCAAGATCACTGTTGAGGACGCCAGGATCGACTGGTCGCTCCCCGCCCTGCGGGTCGACCGGGTGGTGCGCGGCTGCGCCCCCGCGCCCGGCGCCTGGACCACCTTCCGGGGCGAGCGGCTCAAGCTCTCCGGCCCGGTCAGGCTGCTCCCGGCGGCCACGGAGCTGGCGCCCGGCGAGTTGGCGGTCGCGAAGAACAGCGTCCGGGTCGGCACCGGCAGCCATGAGATCGAGCTGGGCGAGGTCCAGCCGCAGGGCAAGAAGCCGATGCGCGCGGCAGACTGGGCCCGAGGGGTCCGGATCGAGTCCGGCGAGCGGCTCGACGGCTGACCGCCGGCGGTACGGTCGCGCGGTCCGACCATCAGCCGAGTGGAGAGCCGATGATCTGCGTTCTGATGATCCGGCAGTCTGTCGGATGACAGTCAGCAGGTCCGATGAGTGGTAATCGAATAGCCGGTTTTCCGGTGGTCCGATTGTCCGCCCTGTGGTCGTCCGGTCGCCCGTCCAATGAAAGTCGGTCAAGCGGACAACCTACTTCGCGGTCAACTCCGCAGCCGATTCGGCAACCGACTCCGTAACCGACTCCGCAGCAGACGAACTCACACGAGTTCAGACCGACCCAGCAGATAACCAACGCAGCACTTTCGAGGCACAAAGTGAGCACCCCCAGCGCCAAGCGCGCCCCCCGCCCGCACCGCCGTCCCAAGAAGGACCCGGCCAGGATCGTCGCGTTCCGCGCCCTGCGCGCCGTGGACGAGCGCGACGCGTACGCCAACCTGATCCTCCCCTCCCTGCTGCGCGAGGCCGAGCAGAAGGGCATGGACCGCCGGGACGCCGCACTCGCCACCGAACTGGTCTACGGCACCCTGCGCCTCCAGGGCACCTATGACGCGATCATCGCGGCCTGCATCGACCGCCCGCTGCGCGAGGTGGACCCGCCGGTACTGGACGTGCTCTCGCTCGGTGCCCACCAGCTGCTCACCACCCGGATCCCCACCCACGCGGCGGTCTCCGCCACCGTCGAGCTGGCCCGGGCGGTGCTCGGCGAGGGACGCGCCAAGTTCGTCAACGCCGTGCTGCGCAGGATCAGCGCGCACGACCTGGACACCTGGGTGGAACAGGTCGCCCCGCCGTACGAGGAGGACGCCGAGGACCACCTCGCGGTGGTCCACTCGCACCCGCGCTGGGTGGTCTCCGCGCTCTGGGATTCGCTCGGGCGCTGGCAGCCCGGGGCCTGCGGCCGGACCGCGATCGAGGAGCTGTTGCACGCCGACAACGAGCGCCCCGAGGTGACCCTGGTCGCTCGCCCGGGCCGGGTGACGGTGGCCGAACTGCGCGAGACGCTGCCGCAGGCACAGGCCGGACGGTGGTCGCCGTACGCCGTCACGCTCGCCGAGGGCGGCGAGCCCGGGGGCATCGACGCGATCCGGGAGAACCGGGCCGGAGTCCAGGACGAGGGCAGCCAACTGGTCGCGCTCGCGTTGGCCAACGCCCCGGTGGAGGGCGCCGACCGGCTCTGGCTCGACGGCTGTGCGGGGCCCGGCGGCAAGGCCGCGCTGCTCGGCGCCCTCGCCGCCGAGCGCGGCGCGGCGCTGGTCGCCTCGGAGCGGCAGCCGCACCGGGCCCGGCTGGTCGCCCGTGCGCTGGACGGCAACCCCGGCCCGTACACGGTGATCACCGCTGACGGCACCCGCCCGGCCTGGCGGGAGGGTTCCTTCGACCGGGTGCTGGTGGATGTGCCGTGCTCCGGGCTCGGTGCGCTGCGGCGCCGGCCGGAGGCGCGGTGGCGCCGGCGGCAGGACGACATCCCGGGCTTCGGGCCGCTCCAGCGCGAGCTGCTGCGTTCGGCGATCCGGGCCGCCAGGGTCGGGGGAGTGATCGGGTACGCGACCTGCTCGCCGCACCTCGCCGAGACCCGGGCGGTGGTCGACGACGTACTGCGGTCGGAGACCGGGGTGGAGTGGATCGACGCCCGTCCGCTGCTGGCCGGGGTGCCGGCGCTGGGGGAGGGGCCGGACGTTCAGCTCTGGCCGCATCTGCACGGGACCGACGCGATGTACCTGGCGCTGCTGCGGCGCACCGCGTAGGACCCTTCGGCGAAGGGGTACCCGCTCGGGGTCGCTCCCTGCCGGCCCGGCGGCCGCGACCGTCGAGGGGTCGCGAACTGCCGGGCGGTCGTGGGCGGTTGGAGAGTCGAACGGCCGAGCGTACGGGCAGCCGTCGACCCGTGGCACCTCGGGTCGCGGTGGCTCGGTCCCTTCCGACGAACGGCATCGTGGTCGGGAGCACGGTCAGGGACTGCACGTTGGCGTCGAGCGGCATCGACGCCATCCTCTGCGGCGCGGAGTGCCGCAGACCGGGTGGACCGCGCCGTCGAGGTCACGCCCGTTGCTTCCGGGGCGGTGCGGGCGGTGCCGTGGTGTCCGCTCCGCGAACGGTGGCGGGGCGGGCGTGTTCGTCACGTCCGGTCCGGCGGCCCGCGTCCGATCCGCTTCCGGTGGCGGGACGGATCGGGAGGTCGCTCGCGATGAATGCGTCCAGCCGCTCCTCGGCGGGCAGCCGCTCGGCCAGTTCCCAGGCGAGCATGCGGTGCAGGCCGTCGAGGTGGATGAGGCCCTCCCTGATCCGCAGGTCCGAGTAGTCGGAGTGCGGCACCGGGCGGGTGCTGAGGTAGACCGGGGTGAACGGTGCGTGCCGCAGCAGCCGGAGCTTGGCCGCGCACACCGGGTTGGCCTCGGCCCACTCCGCCCCGCCCGACCGGATGCGCTCCGCGGCCTGCGCCACCGTCAGCCCGGACCGGGGGACGAGTTCGAGCCTGCCGCCCTCGCTGAGGTGCCAGGGCAGGATGACGCCGAGCACCTCCGCCCGCGAGAGCCGTACCCGCCACCAGGTGCCGAGCAGTTGTTCGGCACGCTCGAGGTTCTGCTCCCCGTCCTGATTGCTGTTCGCCTCGTGCGCCCCTTCGAGCGGGTGGTCCTGGAGGAAGGTCTCCCGCACTTCGGCGAACGGGGCCGGGCCGGCGATGTCCACGGTGGTGCCTTTCAGGCGGTGCTGGCGTACTTGGTGAAGTATCGCTCAGCGAACAGCTCCGGCCACCAACGGCCGTCCAGGTGGAGCTCCCGGGCCCGGGCGAGCACCCGACGCCAGAAGGGGCTTGACCGGGCGCCAGCGCGCAGCCACCTGGCAGGGCGCGCGCAACAGCGGGCGGTGGGTGAGGCGTTCACCGTGGCCGCCGGCAGCTCCAGCTGCAGGACCGGTGGCGTGCCGTGGGTGACCGGATCGGTGCGGGCGGCTATCGAGTGCGCGCGGACCCTCGTCGTTCACGCCTCGCAGAGCGCGGTGAGGATGCGCTGCAGCAGGCGGTCGAAGACGGCGTCCGGAGCGGTGGGCGCGGGGCCTTCGGCGAGGACCTGGGTGAGCCGGGGGTACTGGCCGGTCGCGGCGACGCCTTGGAGGTAGCTCACCATGTCGGTGATCCAGCGGGGGGAGCGGCCGGTCGTCGAGTGTTCCCAGTCGGCGAACTGGCAGAGGAAGCCGTTGAGTTGGGCCATCGCCTCCATCTTGCCGGAGCCGGTCAGCTCGGTCGCGGCCATGACGCCGAGGAAGTACTCGGTGTAGCGCAGGCCGTTCGGTCCCAGCGAGGGGCGGGCGGCGATCAGCCGGGGCGCCCAGCTGTGGCGGCGCAGGACGGCGAGCTGCATGGTGGCCAGCGCCGTGAGATCGGCCCGCCAGTCACCGGAGGGTTCGGCGGGGAGCTCGTACTCGCCGGCGATCTGGTCGACCATCAGGTCGAACAGGTGCTCCTTCTTCGGGACGTAGTTGTAGAGCGACATCGTCCCGGCGCCGAGTTCGGCGGCGACCTTGCGCATGGAGACCGCGTCCAGTCCCTCGGAGTCCGCGATTCGGACCGCGGCTTCCGCGATCGAGGACCGGCTGTGTGCGGGACGCGGTCCCCGGCCGCTGTGCTCCGGTTGGAGCCAGATCAACTCGGGGGCTTCGGACTGGCGGGACGGCATTGCGAATGATCACCTCGCAGCCAGTTTACTTAAGTACACCGTACGTAGTAACGTCCTGGGCATGTTCTACGTACGCTGTACCTAGAAAGGCGACAGTATGACCGAGACAGCCATCGCCGTCGCAGGTCTGCGCAAGCGCTTCGGCAAGTCCGAAGCCCTGCGCGGCCTCGACCTGACCGTCCCGGCCGGCACCGTGTGCGGCCTGCTCGGCCCCAATGGTGCGGGGAAGACCACCGCCGTACGGGTGCTCGCCACCCTCGCGGCACCCGACGCGGGCACCGCCCGGGTCAACGGCTATGACGTGGTGCGCCAGAGCGCCCAGGTCCGCCGCTCGATCGGGCTGGCCGGGCAGTACGCGGCCGTCGACGAAGGCATCACCGGGCGGGACAACCTCCACCTGGTCGGGCGCTTCCACGGCCTCGGCGGCCGGGGCGCCCGCCGCCGCGCCGGCGAACTGCTCGAACGCTTCGGCCTCAGCGAGGTCGCCGACCGCCTGGTCCGCACCTACTCCGGCGGCCAGCGCCGCCGCCTCGACCTGGTCGCCAGCCTGGTCACCGCCCCGCCCGTGCTCTTCCTGGACGAGCCCAGCACCGGCCTCGACCCGCGCAGCCGGCAGGAGATCTGGGAAACGGTGCGGGGGTTGGCGGACAGCGGCACCACCGTGCTGCTCACCACGCAGTACCTGGAGGAGGCGGACCGGCTGGCCGACGCCGTCGCCGTGATCGATCGCGGGGTGGTCATCGAGTCCGGTACGCCTGCCCGGCTCAAGGCCGCGATCGGCACCCGGATCGAGGTCACCGTTGCCGATGCCGCCCAACTCGACCGTGCGAAAACGGTGTTGACCGTCCTTGCGGCCGGGGAGCCGGTGGCCGACCCGGCCGAACTGCGGGTCGCGGTCACCTCCGCGGCCGGCCGTGACATCGCGCTGCCGCAACTGGTCCGCGAGCTCGACGCCGCTGGAGTGGCCACCCGGGACGTGGCCCTGCGCACGCCCTCGCTGGACGACGTCTTCCTCGCACTCACCGCCGCACCCCGGAAGGCCGCCCGATGACGATCACCGCCCTCGCCCCGGTGTCCGCCGCCTCGCCGCGCCGGTCCCGGCCGGTCGCCGACACCCTGACCTCCGCCGCCCGGGTCCTGCTGGCCTACCGCCACTCGCCGGGCCTGATCCTCGCCTCGCTCGCGGTTCCCGTCGTGATGGTGCTGGTCTTCGGGTACGTCTTCGGCAGTGCGATGACCGTGCCCGGTAGCGGGAACTACCGCGAGTTCCTGATCCCCGGCCTGTTCGTGATGGTCGCCGTCAACGGGCTGATGCCGACCATGGTCGGCGCTGCCCGGGACGTCGGCCGGGGCATCGCCGACCGGCTGCGCTCGATGCCGGTCTCCCGCGGCGCGCTGCTGCTCGGTCAGGCGCTCGCCGACCTGCTGGTGGGCCTCGTCGTCCTGGTCCCGCTCACCCTGGTCGGCCTCGCCGTCGGCTGGCGGATCCGCGACGGCATCACGTCGGCGCTCGGCGCGTACGGGTTGCTGGTGCTGTTCCGGTTCGTGATGACCTGGGTCGGCATGTACCTGGGGCTGGCCGTCGGGAAGGAGGAGGTCGCCGGCCAACTCTCGGTGCTCACCTTCCCGTTGGCGATGGTGACCAACGCCTTCGTACCCACCGGAGGGATGCCGGGCTGGCTGCGCGCCGTCGCCGAGTGGAACCCGGTCAGCGCCGTCGTGGCTGCCTGCCGCGAGCTGTTCCACAACCCGGGAGCGGCCGGCGAGGCCTGGCCTATGCAGCATCCGGTCACCGCGACGCTGCTCTGGTCGGGGCTGCTGCTGGCGGTGTTCGCTCCGCTGGCTGTGCGCAAATTCGCTTCACACGGGCGGTAGTTGGTCCGTTCGGGTCGGGTGCTGGACAAGCGGGCCGGTGCGGGCCGAAGGTGACGGAATGGAGTTCACCCACCTCGGCCGCACCGGCCTCACCGTCTCCCGCCTCTGCCTGGGCACCATGAACTTCGGCCCGCACACCGAGGAGGGCGAGGCGCACACCATCATGGACACCGCCCACGACCTGGGCATCAACCTCTTCGACACGTCCAACACCTACGGCGGGCGCGAGCACAGGGGCCGTACCGAGACCATCATCGGCAACTGGTTCGCCAAGGGCGGCGGCCGCCGGGAGCGGACCGTGCTCGCCACCAAGCTCTACGGCGAGACGGGGAAGTGGCCCAACGAGGGCAAGCTCTCCGCCCTCAACATCCGCCGCGCGGTGGACGCCAGCCTCCGGCGGCTGCAGACCGACCACATCGACCTCTACCAGATGCACCACATCGACCGGGCCACGCCCTGGGACGAGATCTGGCAGGCAATGGAGGTCCTGGTCAGCCAGGGTAAGATCATCTACGTAGGCTCCAGCAACTTCGCCGGCTGGCACATCGCCCAGGCCCAGGAGACCGCCAGGACACGCCACTTCCTCGGCCTGAGCAGCGAGCAGTCCATCTACAACCTGATGGAGCGCAACGTCGAGCTGGAGGTCGTCCCGGCCGTCGAGCACTACGGTCTCGGCCTGATCCCCTGGTCGCCGCTGCACGGCGGACTGCTCGGCGGGATCCTGCGCAAGGAGCGCGAGGGCGTCCGGCGGCTGGACGAGGTCGCCGAGGGCCGACTGGTGGGCCGGCGCGAACAGCTCGCCGCGTACGAGGACCTCGCCGCCGAACTCGGTCACGAACCGGGCGACATCGCGCTCGCCTGGCTGCTCTCCCGCCCCGCCGTCACCGCTCCCATCGTCGGTCCGCGCACCCTGGAGCAGCTGTACGCCGCCGTCCGGGCGCTGGGGCTGACGCTGGACCAGAAGACGCTGGACCGCCTGGACGAGATCTTCCCCGGCCGCCGCACCGCCCCCGAGGACTACGCCTGGTAGGCGGTGGGACCGGAGCATCCGGCGTGCGCCTGCCGTCCGGCAGCGGGGCGGCGGGCGCACGTCCTTGCCGCAGGGCGGTTGGCCGATGCCCGCGTCCGTGTCTGCGAGGGCGCTGGTCAGGTCCGTGCCTACGGGGCGGCGGGCAGTTCGTGCGCCACAATCTGATCCGTGAAGTCGATCATCCACCAGGTGCCGTACCACTCCCAGTGGGAGTCCGCCGACCTCGTCCCCGACATCCTCGACGGGACGGTGCTCGCCGCCGACGACCCGCTTTGGGCACGTTCGGGCGCGGCGAGCCCGGAGGAGTACGAGTACTGGTCCTGGCGGCTGTGCGGGATGGCCTGTCTGAGGATGGCGCTCGAGTTCTGGTGGGGTGTCAGCCCCGCGCCGGTCGCCCTGGCCGAGGAGTGCCTGGCGGCGGGCGCGTACGTCCGGCACCCGGACGGCAGGCTCGACGGGCTGATCCACGTCCCCTTCGCGGCGTACGTGCACGAGCGGTGGGGCCTGGCGGCTGAGGCCCGGTCGCCGCTGCCCGCCGAGGAGTTGCCGGCTCTGCTGGAGGCCGGCCGGCTGGCCATGCTCTCCGTGCATCCATCCATTCGCACCCTCGATCCGCAACCACCGCACACCGGTGGGCACTTGGTGCTGGCGGTCGGCGCCGGCCCGGAGGAGCTCCTCATCCACAACCCCTCCGGCTTCCCCGACGGTTCGCAGAGTTTCGCCCGGGTGCCGTGGGGCGACCTCGGACGCTTCTATGCGGGGCGGGGGATTGTGCTCGGCCCGTACCCGGCTTGATTTTTCGGTGCGGCCGGAGGCTGGGCGGTGGTGGCGGCGACGGACTCAGCGGTCGGCTGGGCGTGTCCGTGGGACATGCGCCGCCGCGGAGTCGGATGGAGGACGGCGGAGGACAGGGAGCCGGGAACGGCCCCGCCCGTCCCTGCCGCAGCGGCGGGGACGGGCGGGGCTACCAGTGCCGGGACGCGTCAGGACGTGCGCCGGAACTTGGACTCAGGCCGCATCAGTTCGGGCTTCAGCAGTGCCTTCTCCGGCTGCGCCAGCGTCAGCACCGGAAGTGCCGTCAGCGGGGACCACGGGTTGTTGTCGCAGTCCAGCGTCGGTGAAGGACCGCCCGTGTCACAGGAGGTCTCGAAGACTCTGCCGTCCGTGGTGAACGTCTTGATGAAGACGTCGTTGCCCATGTTCGCTACCGCGACGCCACAGGCGAGGCCTGTGGGGAAGCCCGGATGGCCGGTCAGATCGACCCAGTTGACCGGGTTGAAGCCGACCGGCGGGAGCGGCTCGATGGTCTGGCGACCGATGAGAACGTGGCCGTCAAAGAGCACGGTGGTGTACTGCGAGTTGCCCATGATGTTGGCGTCGATGTTGATGCAGGGGCCGACCGGACCGGTCGCGCCCGTTGCTCCGGTTGCTCCGGTTGCTCCGGTTGCTCCGGTCGCGCCCGTGGGGCCGGTGGGGCCGGTGGCGCCGGTGGCGCCCGTCGCACCCGTCTCACCCGTCGCTCCGGTGGCGCCGGTTGCTCCGGTGGCGCCCGTGGGGCCGGTCGGTCCGGTGGGGCCGGTTGCTCCGGTCGCGCCCGTGGCGCCGGTTGCTCCGGTCGCGCCCGTGGCGCCGGTTGCTCCGGTTGCTCCGGTTGCTCCGGTGGCGCCGGTTGCTCCGGTCGCGCCCGTCTCACCCGTCTCACCCTGGGGGCCGGTGGGGCCGGTCGGTCCGGTGGGGCCGGTTGCGCCCGTCGCGCCGGTGGCCCCGGTCGCGCCCTTGGGGCCGGTGGGGCCGGTGGGCCCGGTCGGGCCGGTGCGGCCCTCCTTCCTGCAGTCGTGATCGTGATCCTTGCCGCCACCACCACCGAGGGTCTGGCCGTCGCGCAGGCGAGGTCGCTCCTCGTCGTCGCAGCACTTGTTGCCGTCATCGCCCTTGGCGTGGTCGTCGTCGCAGCACTCGTCGTCGCCACGGCCCATGACCTGCTGGCCGTTGGCCGACACGTTCCGCTCGTGACAGTGCCGATCAGGCTTTCCGTCGTGCAGGGCGAGCGCCGAGGCGGTGCCGCCGGTGGCGGTGATGGCGGCGAGGAGGAGGGCGGCGCTTCCGACCAGGGCTCTGCGGCGGTTGGACGCGATCCCGAGCGGACCGAGCGGTCTGCGTGAAGTCATTCGGTGATTCCTCATCTATGGGGAGCCGGGGCAGCTGGCACCGGACCTCTGGTATGACTAGCCATAGTCAAGCCGCGCGGGACCCGTACGCTCCGCAGCTTCCCGTCGAGCCGCGCGGGAACCATGCGTTTGGACCTCATCGCCCCGCCAAACGGGCCATTCCAAGACGGAATCAGTTGGATAATTCGACATCCGACAAACGGAATTGATTGTTCGTCGGACTATTTATCCGAGCCTGGAACGGTCCGTGTTGAGCAACGGGTGCCGAATTCCGTCGAACTACGATCGGGAGCCTCCCCCGTGCCCGATTCCGGAGACCGCAGATCGAGAGGCGCCCCGTGGTAAAGCACAATTCTTCCAAGTCGAGGCGGTCCATCTGCCTCTGCATGATCGTCAAGGACGAGGCGAAGGTCATCGAGCGCTGCCTCGCCTCCGTACGCGGCCTGATCGACACCTGGGTGATCTCGGACACCGGGTCGACCGACGGCACCCAGGAGCTGATCCGCCGGGCGCTCGACGGGATCCCCGGCGAGCTGCTCCAGGAGCCCTGGGTGAACTTCGGGCGGAACCGCACGCTGAACATCGAGCACGCCCGGGGCAAGGCCGACTACCTGCTGCTCATCGACGCCGACATGGTGGTACGGCAGGACGGCCCGATGCCCGCGTTGACCGCCGACTCGTACATGCTGCGGCACGCCTCCGACATGGAGTACCGGATCAAGCGACTGGTCAGGGGTGACATGACCTGGCGCTACGAGGGCGCGACGCACGAGTACCTGACCACCGACCAGCAGGACCGGGTGCTCAACCTCGACGCACTGGTGATCGAGCACTTCGCCGACGGCGGCTCCCGCTCGGACAAGTTCGAGCGCGACGCCAGGCTGCTGAGCGAGGACCTGCGGCGCGACCCGGACAACCCGCGTACGGTCTTCTACCTCGCCCAGACCATGCGGGACATGGGCCGGACCAAGGAGGCCGTCGAGCTCTACCAGCGGCGGGCCGGCATGGGCGGCTGGGTCGAGGAGATCTACTACGCGCTGCTCCAGGTCGGGGTGCTGAAGGCCGACGCGGGCGACTGGCCCGGGGCGATGGACGCCCTGCTGCACTCCTGGGAGACCCGGCCCGAACGCATGGAAGCCTGCTACGAACTGTCGTCGCGGCTACGCCAGATGGGCCGCTACCAGGCCGCACACGCCTTCGCCAGGGCCGGCGTCGACCGCCGGATGCCCGACGACTGGCTGTTCACCCAGCCCTGGGTGTACGGCTGGGGCATGCTGTTCGAGTACTCCATCACCGCGTACTGGGTCGGTGACCGGCGGGCATCGATGGAGGCGTGCGACCGGCTGCTCGCGATGCCCGAGCTGCCGAGGCAGTACCGCGAACAGACCGTCCGCAACCGGGAGTTCGCGGTCGCCAGGTGAGCGCATCGGCCGCATAGTGGGTAGGCCCCGACAGTCGCCACCGGTGCCCCGGAGGGTCCGCCGTGCTGCTCCAACGCCTCGCCGCCACCTCGCGCGCCACCGCCGCCGAAACCGGCCGCAACGCCAAGATCACGCTGCTCGCCGACTGCCTGCGCGACCTCGGCCCGGAGGACATCCCGGCCGCGGCCGCGCTGCTCTCCGGCGAGTCCCGGCGGATGCGGATCGGCGTCGGGTACGCCGCACTGCGGGAACTCCCGCCCCCGGCCCGGGCCGCCACGCTCGGCGTCCGCGAGACGGAGGAGGCGCTCACCGCCGTGGCGGCCGTCCACGGCAAAGGGGCCCGGACCGAGCGGGCCCGGCTCCTCGCGGAGCTCTTCGGGCGGGCCACCGCGGAGGAGCAGGAGTTCCTGCGGGCGGTGCTGGTGGGGGAGTTGCGGCAGGGCGCGCTGGACGCGGTGCTCGGCGACGCCGTGGCCAAGGCCGCCGCCGTGCCCGCGACCGCCGTACGCCGCGCGCTGATGTTCCGGGGCTCCGCCCGCGCGGTCGCCGCGGCCGCGCTCTCCGGTGGCGCCCCCGCACTGCGCGCCTTCGGCCTGCGGGTCGGCCGTCCGGTACGGCCGATGCTGGCCGCCTCCGCGCCCGACGTCGCCGAGGCGCTGCAGCGGATCAGCCCCGCAGCGCTGGAGTGGAAGCTGGACGGGATCAGGGTCCAGGTGCACCGCGATGGCGACCGGATCTCGGTCTTCACCCGAAGCCTCGACGACATCACCGCACGGGTACCCGAAGTGGTCGAGGCCGCAGGCTCGTTGGCGGTCGGCTCGGCCGTCCTGGACGGCGAGGCCATCGCGCTCGACCCCGACGAGCGCCCCCGCCCGTTCCAGGTGACCGCCGCCCGTACCGCCTCCCGGCAGGACCCGGCCAGGCTGCGCACCGAAGTCCCGCTCCGGGTCTTCTTCTTCGACCTGCTCCACCTGGACGGCCAGGACCTGATCGACCTCCCGGCCGAGCGGCGCTGGGCCGAACTCGTGCGTGTGGTACCCGAACACCTGCGGGTCCCGCGCACGGTGACCGGGGAGAGCGGGCCGGCGGCCGCGTTCTTCCGCGACGCGCTGGCGCACGGCCACGAGGGCGTGGTGGTCAAGGACCCCGCCGCGCCGTACGCGGCCGGACGGCGCGGTGCCGGCTGGATCAAGGTCAAGCCCCGGTACACGCTGGACCTGGTCGTGACGGCCGCCGAGTGGGGCAGCGGCCGACGCCGGGGCTTCCTCAGCAACCTCCACCTCGCCGCCCGCAACGACGGCGAGGCCGGCCTCGGACCGTGGGTCATGCTGGGCAAGACCTTCAAGGGTCTCACCGACGAGCTGCTCGCCTGGCAGACCGAGCAGTTCCTGGCCCGCGAGGTCTCCCGGGACTCGTACACCGTGTACGTCCGCCCCGAACTCGTCGTGGAGATCGCCTTCGACGGCCTGCAGCGCAGCCCCCGCTACCCGGCAGGTCTCGCGCTGCGCTTCGCCAGGGTGCTGGGCTACCGTGCGGACAAGCCGGCTGCGGAGGCGGACACCATCGGCACCGTCCGCGGCCTTGCGACGGACGGGCCGTAGCTCCTCGCGCGGTCCCCGCGCCCGAGCGGGTGAGGGCGGTCAGCTGCTGTTGGGCAGCCCGATCGGGTTGAGCTGGGGGAGTTCGGCGCGGCAGGCGGTGGAGATGGGCTTGAGGGCGGCGGCCAGTTCGTCCAGCTCGGCGCGGTGGAAGCCGGACCAGACGCGGGCGGCGGCCAGATCGGTGGCGGCCTCGAGCGCCTGGTGGCGGTGGCGGCCGTCGGGGGAGATGGTGCCGTCCGGGTTGAGCCAGCCTCGTTCGACCAGGCGGGCGGTGGCGGCGTCCCACTCCTCGTCGGTCCAGCCCCGGAACGGCTGCATGACCTCACGGCGGACGTCCAGCGCACAGCGCACCACCAGCGCCTCGCAGCCGTCGAGTCCCTCGGTGACCAGGGCCGCGACGTGACCGTCGCCCCGGTGCTCGCGCAGCACGGTGGTGGCGTGCCAGAGCCGGGCCAGCCGGCCCTCGGGTCGGGGCAGCGCGGCGTTCGCGGCGGCCAGCACGCGCCCGCAACAGTCCAGGCCGCCCACCGCGCGCTCCAGCAGTTCCACCGAACGATCGATCAGATCCGGCTTCACGGTGGCCAGGACCCGCTCGAGTGCGGCCGATGCCCCCGCCACCCGGGCCTCCAGCGCGGCCTCGGGGGTCGCACGCTGCCAGACGTCCGGGAGTGCCCGCTCGACCATCCCCGGAGCGAAGTTGAAGAAGGCGGCGATCACCGGGGCGGCCTCCACCGGCCCCAGCGGCGCGGACCGCCCGGCGAAGTAGCCGCGCCAACCGCCGTGCAGCCCCGCCGTCTCGTAGGCCGCGCGCCCCTCGGGCGAGAAGTAGGTGAGAGCGTGGACGGGTTCGAACAGCCACCACAGGGCGCGTGCGGGATGCACCGGCTCGGCCATCGGGACACCTTTCTCGGAGCGGGCCGCGGTGGGGAGTTGCCGCCGGCGGCCCACGGGCAGGTCTTGCGGACGGGCTACCGTGAAAGCGGCCACAGCGTACGAGACACCGGCGCTGAACCGGTGTGATGCGGGTCACGCGCCGATCTCCCGGTACGTCCTGTACAGGCCACAGGAGGGATGATGGACCTCAAGGTGGCCTCCCGCCGCCCGCACCGAATCGTGAAGGTACCCGGAAATGGCGCAGATCAACCCCAGCATCCTGTCCGCCGACTTCGCCCGTCTCGCCCAGGAGGCAGAGGCGGTCCGAGGCGCGGACTGGCTCCATGTGGACGTCATGGACAACCACTTCGTCCCCAACCTCACGCTCGGCGTGCCGGTGGTGGAGGCGCTGGCCCGGGCCACCGACATCCCGCTCGACTGCCACCTGATGATCGAGCAGGCCGACCGCTGGGCCCCCCAGTACGTGGAGGCGGGCGCCGGTTCGGTGACCTTCCACGCCGAAGCCGCCGCCGCCCCCGTCCGCCTCGCCCGCGAGATCCGGGCCAAGGGCGCCCGGGCCTCGATGGCCCTCAAGCCGGCCACCCCGATCGAGCCCTACGAGGACCTGCTGCCCGAGCTCGACATGGTGCTGATCATGACGGTCGAGCCGGGCTTCGGCGGCCAGGCGTTCCTGGACATCATGCTCCCCAAGATCCGCCGCACCCGTGAGCTGATCGACAAGCACGGCTTGGACCTCTGGCTGCAGGTCGACGGCGGCGTCTCCGCCACCACCATCGAGCGCTGCGCCGAGGCCGGCGCCGACGTCTTCGTGGCCGGCTCGGCGGTGTACGGCGCGGCCGACCCGGCCGAGGCCGTCCGCGCCCTGCGCACCCAGGCGGAGGCAGCCACCGCCACCGCACCGTGGGCCTGCGCGCACTGATGCCGACCGCTCGTACGGGCCCCGCCGGCCGCGCGCCGGCGGGGTCTTGCGCGTCGGGCGAGCCGGCGGAGCCGGAACGGGACGGGGCGTACGGAGTCGGGACGGTCTGTGCGCACGGAGTTGGGACGGTCTGGGTCGGGTGGCACCCAAACCGCAGCCGCACGCGCGAGCGCGGCATCGCCGGGGTCACCCGGCGCCGCAGGCGGGGCTGACCCGGCAGGCGAAGCGGGCCCCTTGCACGGCCGACCTGATCGGCGGTGACTTCACCGCCCCAGGCCTGGGATGCGGCTGGTTGGTGACATGACCGAACTGGTCACCGGGGAAGGGAAGTTGTATCTGGCGACGTACATCGACCTGGCCACCAAGGTGGTCGGCCGGGCCCTGGCCGACCATCACCGGGCCGAGTTGCCCATCGTCGCGCTGCGGCTGGCCGCCGGACGTGAGGGCCTCAGGCGGGCTGCATCATACACACCGATCGCGGCAGCGAGGGTGGACCTCCACTGAATTCCGCTCTGTGGTAAAGGAGTTGGGTGTGCGGCGGCCGATGGCCGCGTCGGGTCCCGTTACGACGACGCCGCAGGGAAAGCTGGTTCGCCCTGTTCAAAGCCTAGATCGGCACGGCGATGTGACCCACTCGGGCCCAGGCCCGAGCCGACGTCTTCCGCTTCATCGAAATCACGTACAACCGCACCCGCCTCCGCAGGCACCCCGAGCTCGGGTGCCTCGCACCGCTCGAAACCCGGGCCCGGCTGCAGCGCGACCTCACCCCCGCAGTATGGAAACCCGCTGTCCAAGATCAGGGGGAACTTCAGATGTCCTTTGACGGGTGATCTCGGCCGATTGCCAGGCGAATCTGACCGCCTGGACCCTCAGTGCGGACAGTGGTCACGTCCGGCCCCGGCCCAGGGCGGCGTCGTGCTGGCGAAGTGTCCGATTTGATGCCGGTTCAGGTATCACGCTCGCAGTGGGCGCCCGGATACCGGCGTAGCGGGCTCTGGTGCGGATCAAGCCCGGCGGGTGGCTGCGGCCGGTGTTGTGGGTCCTCGGAATTGCCTGGGAGGGGTTACTGCTTTCGTTGGGCGTAGTGGCGGGCAGCCTTGGCGCGGTTGCCGCAGCTGGCCATGTCGCACCAGCGGCGGCGGCCGTTCTGGGAGGTGTCGAAGAAGGTCAGGATGCAGGAGTCGTGGACGCATTCGCGGATGCGGGAGGGGCCGCGGGCCAGCAGACGCAGGTAGTCGTCGGCGGCGAGCCAGGCCGGGAGCCAGACCGGGTCGGTGACCTCGGGTTCCTCCTGTGGCTGGCCGTCGGCGTCGAGGGTGCGGCAGATCCTGCCGTGAGCGAGGACCGCGTTGAGTGCAGTGGTGTCCTGCGGGTCGGCGCGCAGCGCGAGCAGCGCGGCGCGGGCCTGGAGCAGCGCGTCGAGAGTCTCGGGGGTGTCGGGGGCGCGGCCGGTGAGGTTGTTGGATGCCAGCCAGACGGCGAGGCCGTGCGGCTGGCGGAAGAGCTGCTCGTCGTGCCAGCGGGTGTTGAGGAGGTCGAGGGAGAGGGGTTCGCCGCGCAGCGGGCGGGGGTCCTGGTCCTGGTCCTGCTCCTGGTCTGCGAGCGCGTCCATGCGGCGAGTCTAACTGTTCAGGGGTCTGGTAGCGGTTGTGACGCTCTGGCTCTAACCGTTATGGTCATGTTGAACGGTTAGAGCTTGCCTGTCTCTCGGAACGGAGTCCGCCCATGCCCGCCTCGCTGCGCACCGGCCACATCGGGATCAACGTCACCGACCTGGACCGCTCGGTCGCCTTCTACCGAGACGTCCTCGGGCTGGAGGTGATGGGCGGCAGCGAGCCCGGTACGCCCCCGGAGCGCCGCCGGGCCCGGCTCGGCAAGAAGGGCGAGTTGGTGCTCACGATCTGGCAGCAGGCATCCGGGGCCCACCCGGTCGACCGGGCCGGACTGCACCACCTCTCCTTCGAGGTGGACTCCGTCGAGGAGATCCGGGAGGCGGAGTGGGCACTCAAGGAGCGCGGCTCGACCTTCCACCACGACGGGATCGTGCTGCACGGACCCGGCCAGGACTCCGGCGGCATCTTCTTCACCGACCCGGACGGCACCCGGCTGGAGATCTACACCGCGAGTGGCGTCGCCGCAGAAGGGGAGGCTCCCTTCGTCGACGCGCCCACCTGCGGATTCTTCTAAACGGCGGCAGGGGTGACGATGACCGGCTACCACGCGGGCGAGCTCGCCGCCCAGGCCCGGGTCGGGGAGACCGAGCGGGCGGAGCACCTCGGGCGCAGCATCCGAAGTACCGTCCCGGCCGTGGCCGCGTCGTTCCTGGCGGAGCGGCAGCTGCTGGTCGTCGGTGCCGCCGACGAGGCCGGGCGGATGTGGGCGACGGTGCTGACGGGCGAGCCCGGCTTCGTCTCCGTCCCCGACGAGCGCACGGTCGCCGTGGACGCGTCCCCGAGACCGGACGACCCGCTGGCCGGTGTACTGCGGGGGAGTGCGCCGGCCCGCGTCGGCACCATCGCGCTGGAGCCCGCGACGCGACGCCGCATGCGGGTCAACGGCGTGGCGGAGGCCGGGCCGTCGGGTCTCCTGCTCCACACCGAGCAGGTCTTCTCCAACTGTCCCAAGTACATCCAGAAGCGGCGGCCGGTCCGGCGTATCCAGAGCACGGAGGCCGGACCGGCGCGCTGGAGCTCCGCGCTGTCGGCGGCGCAGCAGGTGCTCGTCGCGACCGCCGACACCTTCTTCCTCGCCACGGCCGATGCGGAGGGTCATGTGGACGCCTCGCACCGAGGCGGCCTGTGCGGCTTCGTCGAGGTCCTCTCGGAGACCCGGTTGCGGTGGCGCGAGTACGCGGGCAACGGCGCCTACATGACGCTGGGCAACCTGGAACTGAACCCGCGTGCGGGTATCGTCCTGCCGGACTGGGAGAACGGTGACACGCTCCTCCTCACGGGCGAGGCCGGGACGAACTGGCAGGAGCGGTCGGTGGAGTTCGAGTTGACGGCCGCGGTCCAGCTGCCGGGTGCCCTGTCCATGCGCTGGACCGAGCCGGAGTTCTCGCCAGCCAATCCCCCTCTCGGATGAGTGGCCGGAAACGACGACCAACACGAACGGCAGTGCGCGCGCGGCGCAGGAGGCCTTCGGCCCCGACCACTCCGCCGCGGAGGCCGCCCGGGAGCGCATCGTCCACCGGCTCCCGGAGGTGGGCTGCCTGACCGGCGGGGCCGCGGCGATAGGAGCCGTGACCGCCGGTCCCCGCGCGGAATGGGTGGTTCGGGGGCAGTGGCTGGTGGGTTGTGGATACAGGACGGCGTCGTGCTGGCGAAGTGTCCGATTTGAGTGCCGATTCAGGTATCCGATGTGGCTGTGGTGTTCAAGGGACGGGCCGGAGCGGAGGCAGGCACGGACTCCGGGTGATCATGAGGTGTCGAGTCCCTGACCACCGCAACGGAAGACCGTGCCTGCCCGATCATCATCGCCCATTCCCACTGGCCTGGGCCAGCTCGCCTCCGCCCGTCCCGCCGCGCCCGGGGAACACCTGTACCTGCTGGACCACCTTGCGACGGTGCCCGATCCGCGACGGGCCAGGGGCCGCCGCCACCCTCTTGCCTTCGTCCTCGCGCTCGCCGCGTGCGCGGTGCTGGCCGGCGCGAAGTCCCTGACCGCGATCGCGGAGTGGGCCAACGTACGCGACACCACCTTCGCCGAGGACGCCTCACGCGTGCGGACCGGCACGGCACCCCGGGCCATGGCCGCCCTGCGCAACCTGGCCATCGGCACCCTCCGCCTCACCGGCTGCGACAACATCGCCGCTGGCCTGCGCAAACATAGCCGAGACGCCACTCGACCACTGGCCACCCTCGGCATCACGTGATCAAACCGGACAGATCACCAGAACGACGCCGCCCTGGGCCCCGGCCGGGCTATGTGCTGATGCTGGACTGCCCGTTCACCGAGACCACGACCACCGAGGTCTCCCGCTTCCATGTCGGAGAGTGTGGGAGAGGTATTGGACGTTTCGGCTGGTCATCGCGCATGGCAGGCTTCGGTGTGCTCGGCTTGCAGTCGTCGCGGGCATCGGCCACGGTGGAAGAGTAGGACCATTTGGGAAATACCTGACAGCAGGTGACTGCGAAGCACGGCAAAGCAGTGGGGTTTTTCGGAGGCCGCATGCTACCGGTGAAATGGATTCCCAAAGCTGTCGGCAGGCGGGAAGTCGGCGGTGAGGCCGCGGCTGTGGACCAGGTCTTCGTGAGGATAGAGAAGATCGGCGCAATGGGTGCCCTGATCGGGGCACTGGAACAGCTCGCTACTACGTCCGCGCTGGCCAATGACGGCATATTCTCCTGGTCCGTGAACCAGACCCGGTTCCGCGGCATCGAACGATTCCCGATGAAGTATGTTTCCAAGCTGCTGGACTACCCGCGGGTAATCGCGATTCCGCAGGTACGACTGACGGCTGCAGCCCGGATGCTATTAGGCCGGCCAGGCAGCAGCGAGCGTGCGCTGTTGCTTTTCGTCCTCACCGGCACCGCCGCTGGCATGCAGGTGCGCCAGTGCTACGGATACGACGGTTCGGACAACATCTCTTTGATCACCTTCCTGGTTGCGGCGATAGAGAAGGCGTTCCCCGGCGACTACCAAGCCCGGGAGGCATGCATCCGGTTCATCGCCTTCCAGTCGTGCGTGGCCTATGCCGCCGCCGGAGCGGTAAAGCTGGTGTCTCCGATATGGCGGGACGGCTCCGCCATAACCGGAATCTTCCGCACCAGCGTATACGGGGACAAGGGGCTGTACCGGTTGCTCTGCCTTCATCCCGCTGTTCCCCGCATCGTGGCATGGAGCGTTATCCTCGGCGAGCTGACGTTTCCGCTGGTGCTGGTCGCACCCAAGCCGGTGGCCCGGGGCATCCTCGGAATGGGTGTGCTCTTCCACCTCGCCAACGGCAGGTTCATGGGTCTGAACCGCTTCTTCTGGGCGTTCACGGCCACCTACCCGGCGGTCGCCCACGTGTCTCGGTCGTTGCGCCCATGAACACCCGCGACGCGGTCGAGGCAGGTGGCCGGAGCCGCAGCAGTGAGATCCAGGACCGGTTGATGGCCGGCGCTCTGGTCACCACGGCGGTGGGAGTCATCGTCACGGAGTTGAAGCGGAACGGCGCGCTGTCGGCTGCACCGGGTCGGATCGTCCGGGTGGGCGGCCGTCCGCTGCACATTCTGGACACGCCGGGGCAGACGCCGACGGTCGTACTGGAGAGCGGCCTGGCCAATCCGGCCACGGTCTGGAGCTGGGTCCTTCAGCAGCTTCGCGAGGACACCCGCGCTGTGGCGTACGACCGACCCGGCATCGGATGGAGCGCCGCTGGGCGCACCAGGCTGGACGGTGCCCGGTATCCGGAACACCTGCTTGAGGTCCTTCACCGAGCGAGTGCGCGAGCCCCCTTCGTGCTGGTGGGCCACTCGGTCGGCGGGTTGCTGATCAGGATCTTCGCCGAACAACACCCCGAACTGACCGCCGGCCTGGTGTTCGTGGACTCCACCCACCCCGACCAGTACCAGCGATCGCCCAGACAGTGGGCGGGCCTGCCTCTCTTCCGGCAATCCCTGGACCGGATGATCACGCGGGCTGCTCTCAGGCTGCCTGTGGGCAATGCGGCGACCGAGGCTTTGGCGTTCCTGCCGGCGCGGGTTTCCGGTCCGACGACGCAGGCCATGTTCCGGTTCTCCTCGCTGCGCGCCGCACGGGGTGAGCTCAACCTGAGCCAGGTCGACTGGTCGAGCCGGGCCGCGTTGCTGACCTCGGTGACACCGTGCCCAGTCGCGGTGGTCTCCGCGGCCGTGACGCACGAACAGGATCCCGTGTACGCCGAGCTTCAACAGGAGCTCGGGGCGCTGTCCCCCGTCAGCCGGTTGGAGATCGTGGCGGGGGCCAGCCACGAGTCCCTGCTCACCGACCAGTTGCACGCCGAGAGGGTGACTGACGCCATCCACTGGGTCATCGACAACGCCCGGGACGGTGCGGCCCCGGTCGAGACGCCTTCTCCGGCTGTACGAAACCCCGCAGGACCGACCGCAGCCCGGTGCGGGCCGGTGACTGCTGAGGGTGAAGAGGATTGTGGTGAGAGGTTGCCGAAATCATGGCTGCGACGACCACCAGGCTGATACCCCGTCTGCTGCTTTACGCGACCCTGTGCGCTTGGGGGAGTTTCACCGCGCTCCGCCAGATGGGTCTGGCCAGGAACCTCCTCGTCCGCCTGAACTGGCTCGGCAGGATCGTCCCCAATTACCGCTTCTTCGGGCCAACCCCCTCGATGCACGATCTGCACATCCTGGTACGGGACAAGCTGTCCGGCGGGCGGGTCGGGCGGTGGCGGGAGTTGGACGTCGCCCAGGAGCGCAGACCAGTCCACACACTATGGGCCCCGCATCGCCGGGTGGAGAAGGGGCTGCTCGACGCCGCGAGGGAGATGGCGGTCATCAGGCGGCGGAACGCCGAAACCAGACAGTGGAGGACCACCATCGCCTACCTGGCGCTCCTGAACATCGCCACGTTCGGAGTCCCCCACGATTCCGATGCACGGCAGACGCAGTTCGCGATCGCCAGGGCGGCGGCATACGAGCAGGGAGTCGAGCCGGAAATACTCTTCGTCTCTGCCTTCCATGACTTGGACGCCGGCCCTGGCGCAAGCGAAATTCCTGCGAGAAGAAGAGGAGAGTGATTCGGATGTTCGAGGTGAAGGTATCGGCGGTGACCAGGTTCGCCGACCGTGTCGTCGGGACGGGGACGGGGACGGGGACGGGAACGGGCCTGGCGGCGGTCTCGGCCACACCCACGCTCTGCGCGGACATCGGCGACGACGTCCATGGCACCCAGGACATCGGCGACGACGTCCGGGAGGCCCAGGAAATCGGCAACGAGGTCAACGACGTCCAGTCGGACGTCGAGGCGGACGTCCTGTCGGACATCGGCAAGGACGTCCTGGACGCCATCGCGAATTTCACAGAGGAGGCAACGTTGGTCGGGGGCCTTGATGTGGCCGACGTCGTGGGGGCCGAGGGCGACCCGGCAAAGGGCGTGTTCTCCGAGAGCGCCTCGGTGGGCGAACTGCTCCGTGTTCGCAAGACTGCGCTGGTAAGCGCCCGGAACCGCGCTGAGCGGATGACCCGGCACGGTCGGCCGCTGCCCGCCTCGTCGTCTCCCCGTGGCAGTCGGGTGAGCAGGGTCGGGGACTGGCGCGGCGGGCTGTGAGGGCCCCGTATCCTGCGGGGCTCGGAAAGCCCTCGCTGTAGGTCAAGCCGCATAGCGATACTGATTGATGACACCGCCGAGGATGTGGGTGCGCAGGAGTCTGCGGTCTTCGATCTCGTGCACGGTGGTGGGCAGCCGGTCGGCTGTGGGCGGTAGTTGGTTTCGGGCCCGGTGTGGTCCGTGTTCGTCGTAGTGCTGCTGGTGGGCGGCCAGGACGTGCCGGGTGTGGGTCTCGTTCACGCTGCGGCGGGGGCCTCCTCGAGGTCCTCGCCGTCCTCCGCCCCGCCGCCCGGGATCTCCCACGGTCCGGCAGGTGCCTCGCCGGGGCGTGCCGCACCAGGATCCGCCCGTCGGTGTCGGCCACGACAGCATCGGGAACCACCCGATCGATGTCATGGGCTTGGGCTGTCCACAACCCGCTGATCGACCGTCAACGTCCCGTCTACGGACCGCTGGTGTTCTACCGGTCACGGAGGCTCGTCCATTCGAGTCGGCCCGGGCCGCGTTCACGGATGCGGCCGGGTACCCCGTGCTGCCCGTCTCCTCCGCGGTAGCTCGCGTGTGCGCAGCACCGAGACGTCCGGCAGGACCGGGCAGTTCACCCCGCTGTCCTGGAAAGGAACTCTTCGTTGTCCATGAAGCCCGTCAAGCGCCTGGCGGCGCTCGCCGCAGTGGTGGGTACGGCCCTTACCGGCACCCTTGCCCTCGGCGGTACCGCGCAGGCCAGCCCAGCCAACGCGGCGCGCAGCACCGTGATCAATCTGCACAACGGCACCGGCTGCACGCTGACCCTCCAGAGCGAGGACCTCGCCCACGGGGTCTGGGACGCCCCGCCCCCCCAGTACGTCTACAACACCCGGGACGTGACCGTTTCCGCCGAGTCGAACGGATTCATGACCGGCGACGAGGGGGGGTTCACGTACGTGGCCGGCGACTGCGAGGAGGACTGGCGGAACGGCCACACGGTCCTGTTGCAGTTCGACAACCCCTACGCCGGATCGAACGGCTACTACTCGAATGGAAGCGGCGCGTTCCGCTTCACCAGTTCCGGCGGGGAGGGCAACAACGCGGTCATCAACTGGGGTGTCTGGAAGTCGTAGCCGTCGCCCGCACCACCCATCGGGACCTTCCTCAAGGGAGAACGCAGTGAAGAATCTGACACGCGCCGCGGCCGTCGCCTTGGCGGGGGCGGCCGCACTCTCGGGAGCCGCGGTCATGAACGCGCCGACCGCATCCGCCGCGGCCATGCGGCAGACCTCGATCTACCTGCACAACGGTACGGGGTGCACGCTGAACCTGGTCGAGAGCCCGCTCGCCCACGGAGGCTGGTACATCGACCCGCTGTCCTCGATCGGCAACACCCAGGACGCGCTGTTCAAGGCGGGCAGCATCGGGTTCATGACCGGGGACGAGGGGCACGTCACCTACCGGGCCTCCGACTGCGAGGAGGGCTGGCGGAACGGCCACACCGTCTACCTCTACTTCGACAACCCCTACGCGGGGTCGAACGCCTACGCGGAAAACGGTGATGGAGCGTTCCGGTTCACCCGGTCCGGCGGATCCGGTGACGACGCCGTCGTCTACTGGGGCGCTTGGAAGGCATAGCAAAGCTCCGGGGTTGCGGGTGGTTGTGCGCCGACGGCCGTGTCGTCGGCGCACAACGGGCCCTCGGGAATGTCCGGCGGATCACTGATGCATCCGCAACCGGCGACGGGGACCCTTCCCGACGGCGCTGTTCCGTCGTTCCCGGGCGTGCCGGGGCCGGGGTGTGCGGTGCCCAGGTCGACGATCACCAATCAGCGATCACCGCTCGCGGTCCTTGGTGAGCCCGGAACCTTCAAGGGTGAAGTCCCAGTCGGACCACCGGAAGCGTCGACCCCTGGCCAGGGGCAATGCGGTCGGTATCATGTGTGGCGGTTGGTTTGTGGGCAGAGGGGGCGGTTGGTGGGCGGGTTGCGGTTCGCCGTGCTCGGGCCGGTGCGGGGGTGGCGGGACGAGGGGGAGCTCGCGCTCGGGCCGCCTCAGCAGCGGAGCATGCTGCTCTCGCTGTTGCTCCGCGCCAATCATCCGGTGTCGGCCCAGCAGCTCATCGACGACCTGTGGGGCGAAGAGCCACCCGCCAAGGCCGCGGGTGTGATCCGGACGTACGTCCACCGTCTGCGCCGGATCCTCGGGCCCGCCGCGCTGACCTCGCTCGACGGGGGCTATGTGCTCGCGGTCGAACCGGGGCGGCTGGACACGGATCGTTGCGAGGAACTGATCAGCAAGGCGAAGCGGTGCCGCGGTGCCGGGGAGTGCGCTCGCGCCGCCACCACGCTCCGCTCCGCGCTGGCCCTCTGGCACGGTGAACCGATGCCCGGACTCCCCGGCCCCTACGCCGAGCGGCAGCGCGGCGAGTGGACCGAACGCCGAGTGGCCTTACTGGAGTTGTGTCTGGAAGCCGAGGTCGAAGCCGGGCTGTCCGGCGAGATCGTGGCCGAGCTGGCCGCCGTCGCGGCCGAACACCCGCTCCGGGAGCGGCTCAGCGAGCTGCTGATGCTCGCCCTCTACCGGACCGGCCGGCAGGCCGAGGCCCTGAACGTGTACCGCGCGACGGACCGGCGGCTGCGGGCGGAACTCGGCGTCACCCCGGGGCCCGGCCTGCGCGAGTTGCAGCGTCGGATCCTGGCGGCCGACGCCACCCTGGTAGCGCCCGCTCCGCCCCGGCCAGCCGCCGAGGAAGCCGACTCGCCGTACCAGGCGCCGGTGCGGCCGACCCAAGTCCCGGCCGACGTCACCGACTTCACCGGCCGCCAGGCAGAGATCAAGGCACTGCGGACCGTCCTGCTCGCTCCCCGCAGCATGCCCGTGGCGGCCGTCGCAGGCCTGGGCGGCGTGGGCAAGACCGCGCTGGCCGTCCATGTCGCGCACGGGCTCGCCGCCGACTTCCCCGACGGCCAGCTCTACGTCGACCTGCACGGGGCCGACGGCCGCCCGACCCGGCCCGAAGAGGCACTGGGCGCCTTCCTGCGGTCCCTCGGCGTGCCGACGGACGGCCTGCCACCCAAACTCGCCGAGCGCTCCGGCCAGTTCCGCTCACTGCTCTCCGGCCGACGGGTGCTGGTCGTGCTCGACAACGCCCGGGACGCGGAGCAGGTCAGGCCGCTGCTGCCGGGCGGGCCCGGCTGCGCCGTGCTCATCACCAGCCGGGCCAGGCTGGGTTCGCTCCCCAACGCGCACTTCACCGAGCTGTCCGTCTTCGCCCCGGAGGAGGCCGTCGGCCTGCTCGGCCAAGTGGTCGGCCAGGAACGGCTACTGGCCGAGGCAGACGCGGCAGGGGAGCTCGTCCGCCTCTGCGGCCACCTCCCGCTGGCCGTACGCATCCTCGCCGCCCGGCTGGCCTGCCGTCCGAGTTGGACCGTGGCCCGGCTGCTCGACAAGCTGTCCGAGAGCCGCTACCGCCTGGACGTGCTGCGCACCGGAGACCTCGCCGTCGAGTCGGCCTTCCGCTTCGGCTACGACCAGCTGGACGCCGAACAGGCGCGCGCATTCCGCCTGTTGGCGGTGCCCGATGCGCCCGATCTGTCGCCGGCCGCGGTCGCGGCGGTGCTCGACCTGCCCCAGTACGAGGCCGAGGAGCTGGCCGAGTCGCTGGTCGACTGCTCGATGCTGGAGACCGTGGCGCCGGACCGCTACCGGCACCACGACCTGCTGCGCGCCTTCGCCCAGCGACTCACCCGGGACTCGGAGACCATCGAGGACTGCCGAGCCGCCGCCCTCGTCCGGCTGGCGACCCATCACCACACCGAGACCACTGCCGCTCTGGGCCCGTCAGCCGCCCGTGCGGCGCTGCCCACCACCGAAGCACCGCACACTCCCGACGCCCGCGCGGCCGCTCGCGGTCGCGGCGAGTACCTCAGCATCGGCGCACTGGTCAGCCAGTACGCCAGGCTCCCCGAGTCGACCCGCCTCGATCTGATGGCCGAACTGCTGCTCGGCTGCAGCCTGTTGTGCGAAACCGGCCAGGCGACCCGGCCGCTGGGTCATGCGGCCAAGGACCTGCTGCACGCCGCCATCCAGCAGGGCCACCGTGCGGCCGAGACCAGGGCCCGGCTGGTGCTCGGGCGGCTGCTGACCGAGGTCGGGTCCGAACCGTCCGCCCTGGCCGAGCTGCTCAGGGCCCGCGATCTGTGCACCGCCCACGACCTGCCGAGGCCCCTGCTCGCCCTCGCCCACGCCTCATTGGCCGCCTGCTTCGTCCAGGTCGGCAGGCCGAGCGACGCGGTCGAGGGCTTCACGGCGGCGGTCTCGGTCTGGGAGCGGCTCGGCGACCGCCGCTCGGTGGCGGGCGAGCTGCTCAACCTGGCCGGTGCGTTCGCGGAGCTCGGTAGGTTCGAGGCCGCGATCCGCGTCATCGACCAGTCCCTGGCGATCTGCCATGAGCTCGCCGACCGAGAGCTCCAGGCGCTCGCCCTCGACTCGTTGGGGACGATCGCCCACGACCGCGGTGAGTTCGAGCAGGCCCTGGAGCACCACCGGGGTGCCCTCGCCCTGCTGCGACCGGACGACCGCCGTCGGACGGGCCGTACACTCCTGCAGCTCACCGAGTCGCTGCGTGCCGTCGGCCGGAGTGCCGAGGCGGTGGAGGCAGCCGGCCGGGCGGTCGAGGTGCTGACGCTCGACGGCGACCGCAGGGGTCGGGGGCTGGCCCTGGCGGCGCTCGGCGACGCGCTGGCCGACCGCGACGCCACCAAGGACTCGGCCCAGGCCTGCTGGTCAGAGGCTCACGACATCCTGGCCGCTATCGGCTCCCCCGAAGCCGACCGACTGCACGCCCTGATCGGACCTGGTCGGCCGGCCGACCGGCCCCGTCGGCAGTGGCCGTCCTGGCTGCCGGCCTGACGGGTCAGGAGATGGTCCACACCTGGTTGGGCGCGTTCGAGCAGGCCTGCACGAAGGCCCACTGGGCGAGCCCGCCGGACGTCAGGCACTGCTTGGTGTAGGAGTTGAGGATCTGGTAGCCGCCCGTGACCGGCGCGAAGGACCAGAGCTGGTTCTCGTCGCCCGGTGGGTTCGTCCAGATCTGGATCTTCCCGGTGGCCAGCTCCAGGTCCAGCACCTTGGTGTAGTTGCTGGAGCCGTTGCGCAGGAAGTACCTCCCCTCGGAGAACTTGTCCAGCCGCCACAGCTGGGCCGGGGTGCGGTTGACGAGGTAGGTGCCGACCAGGTTCCCGTCCTTGTCGGTGGAGTTGGAGTTGTCCAGCGCGAAGCCGCCGGAGGCGAGCTGCGCGAAGGCGGGCAACTGCGGCTCCGGCTTCGGCGGCGGCGTGGGCTGCGGTTGTGCCGTGGCCGTGGTTGTGGCCGCTACGGAGGAAGCGGGCGGGGGCGGGGGTGAGGGTGAAGCCGCGGCGGCCGGGGCGGACGGGGCCGGCCGGCTGGGCGCGGCGGAGGTACGGCGAGCGCCGGACGCGGGCCCGGCGATGGGCGTACCGCTCTCGCCGGCGCTGGGGCTGGCGGACGGCGCCGGAGTCGTCTCCTGCGTCGACGGCAGCCCGCCGAGCGGGCGGCCGACACCCGTCGGCCCGGGCTTGACGGGCCGTGTGAGGTCCACCGTCGTCCCGGCGCCGATCGGGTCGCCGGTCGCCAGGTTCTCCCGGCCCTGTTGGAACAGCGTCGCCCCGGCAGCCCAGGTGGAGCAGGGCAGTAGCACCACCGCCACCGCGAGCAGCACGCGCCGGCGAAGGCCCGCACGCGGTGTACGCCCGGCGGCCGGCCGGAGCGATTCCGAGGTCGGCGGTACGTCAGTTCCGGCCAGCGCCAAGGCATCCCGCACCGCCGTGGCCATGGCCGCCGCGTCGGGCCAGCGATCGCCGGGCTCCTTGGCCATCGCTCGCTCGACGAGCGCCCGCACCGGCTCGGGAACCTGGGCGGGAAGCGGTGGCGCGGGCTCCGTCAGGTGCTTGAGGATCACCTCGAGGGCGGTCTCCCCGTCGAAGGGCAGGCTCCCGGCGAGGCATTCGTAGAGGACCACACCGACTGCGTAGAGGTCCGCCGAGGCGGTGACCGTCCCGGTGGAGGCCTGCTCCGGCGCCTGGTACGCGGCGGTGCCGAGCACCATCCCCGGTACGGTCAGCCGGGCGTTGCACCCGGGCCGGGCGATGCCGAAGTCCGCGATCACCACCTGCTCGCCACGGACCATCAGGTTGGCCGGCTTGATGTCCCGGTGGACGACTCCGGACTCGTGCGCGACCGCCAGCGCCTCCAGCAACTGGAGAGCCATCCGGAGGGCCTCCACCACCGGCAGACGGTCGCGGCGCTCCAGCACGGTGCTCAGTGGTTCCCCGTCGATCAGCTCCATGACCAGGTACGCGACCGAGCGCTGCCCGTCCTCGGCACTGTGCCCGTAGTCGTGGACGCCGACGATGCCGGGATGCCGCAGCCCCGCCATGACACGGGCCTCGGCATGGAAGCGTTCGGCGAAGCCCGACTCGTCCAACAGGGCGGGCTTCAGGACCTTGACCGCCACCCGGCGGCCCAGGACCTCGTCCTCGGCGAGCCACACGTCGCCCATCGATCCACCGCCCAGCCAGTCCACCAGCCGGTAGCGGTCGCCGAGCGAGGTGCCACGCATGGTTCTCCCTGAATCAGATCCGCGGGCGCACCCCGGCCCGTCCCCCGTCCGAGGTACGCTCCGAGGAGCGTGACACCGGCCGATAACTGCCGACTTGGCGTCGGATAAATGAGGACTTGCTTCCTCCCCACCGCCTCACCCGCGTCAACGCCGGCGTTGACGCGACATCGGCGCCCTGCAGACGAGCTTGCGTTGCCATCGCCCTGGAAGGCTCCCGCTCCGGAGCCGCCGGGAAGGAAACGTCAGTGCACACATCCGTACCACCACGACCGCGCCGCAGGCAGTGCGAGCTGCCAGGCCGAGCCGTGGGACCCGACCGGCAGTTGGACAGCCTCCCGGCGCGTGACTGTGACGGGAGCAACGGGCAGTGGTGGCGATTCCTCGAGGCCCAGGGCAGCGCCTTCAGGGGAGGCACACCTGAGGACGGTACCCCGTACACGCTGACCTCCTACCCGGGCTTCGTCACCGAGCCCATGACGGACCAGCAAGGCGGGGGTGGCCTCAGGCCGCGGGATGCGAATCCCGGCGTTCCTGGCCGCGGTAGAGCTGCGGAGCGGGCCGGGCCACGCGAAGACCCGGGTGGCGAGCCGGCGGCTCATCCGTGCGGCCGCGGTGAGGCAGGACGGGAGCGCTGCGCGGTTCCTCCTCGGACGGGAAGTACCTCGCCAGCTCGTGCCGGCCGCTGATGCGCAACTTCCGGTAGGAGTGGGTGAGATGGGACTCGACGTTGCGCAGGCTCACCTTCAGCTGCTGGGCGATGCTGCGGTTGCTCATACCGCGTGACGCGAGTGCGGAGACCTGCCGTTCGGTGGGGGTCAGCAGCGATTGAGTGGAGTCCTTGCGCGGGTCGGGCCGCCCGCCCGCGCCCCTCAGTTCCCGCTGCACCGCCTTCACCAGGCCGTCGGCGCCGAGCGAGATGCCGACTTCGTTGGCGCGGTGAAGTAGTTCGCGGGCGCGCCCGACCTTGCCGCTCTGGCAATGGGCGCACCCCGCCGTGTACAGGGCGTGGGCGAACTGCAGTGGCATCGAGGCCGGTTCGAGGAGTTCCACGGCCTGGCTGGCGAGCCGGAGCGGCTCGCGTCCCGAGCCGACGGCGGCCTGGGTGACCAGGGCCCGGGCCAGGGCGAAGGGGGCGTTCCAGCGACGGGCCAGGTCGGCCTCCTCCTGGGCGATCCGGCGGGCGTCGGCCACGTCGCCGAGTGCCATCCGGAGCGTGGCCAGGGTCGAACGCCAAGGCAGGATCGCCGGGTTGACGACGCCCCGGCGCTTCAGCTCCGCCGCGCAGTGGGCGATCAGGGCGAGGCCACGCTGGGTCTCGCCCAGCCGTCCGAGAGCTCGTCCGGCGCTGTGCAGGAGGTGGAGCCGCCACCAGGTGCCGGGTTGGTCGCCGGGGAGCGGCGGGGCCTCGTCGAGGAGGGCGCCGGCTCCGGCGATATCGTCCTTCTCCAGGGCTGCGTCGATGAGGACGCTGCGGGCGAGTGCCCCGGTGTGGTACCGGTCGGCGCCGATCCCGGTGAGCAGGTCCATGGCGTGGCGGGCGTCCTCCTCGGCCTCGGTCAGCAGACCGCGGTGGAGCTGGACCAGGCCGCGCACGGCCAGGGCCTCGGCGATCCGGGTCACGGTCCCCTCGGCACGAGCCAGTCGCACCTCGGTGTCCAGGTGCCGCTGGACCTCCTCCACGTCGCCGGCCCAGAGCAGGGCGAGCAGCGCGTGGTACCAGGTGGTCGAGCCGTACGGGGCGCGCGGCACGGACAGAATGCGGTGGGCGATCCGCCGTACCGCGGGCGCGGAGTCACCGGCGGCGGTACGGAGCAGCAGCACCCGCGCCAGCCGGTCCTCGTCCCCGTCCCAGGGCTGGTAGGTGCCCTCGTGGATCCGTACGTGGGTGAGCCCCCGGTGCAGTCGCGCGGCGGCGGAGGGGTCCCGGCCACCGATCTCCCGCTGGGCGTCCTCCAGGACTTGGCGAGCGCGGGCGGGTTCGTCGAGGCGGAGCAGGATGTCGGACAGCCGCAGCGCCTGGCGGGTCCGCTCGGCGGACCCGGAGGCGATGGCGACGTGTCCGGTCAGCGCACGGGCGGAGGCAGGCAGGTCCAGGCCGGTGAGGGCCTGGATCCGCAGGTCCTCGGCGCGTGCGGCGAGCTCGGTCGGCACACCGTGCAGGACGGCCTTCTCGATCAGGTGGCGGGCGCCCGCCGGGTCGAGGCCGACCATGCCGTGGGCGATGTCCAGCAGTAGCCGGGCCATCCACGGCTCGTCCAGGCGGTGGGAGCGCAGCAGATGGCCGGCGATGTCCTCGCAGGGGGCGCCGCGTCGTTTGAGGCAGCGGGCGGCGAGACGGTGGAGTTCGGCGCGCTCGGCGCAGGGGATGTCCTGGTAGAGCAGCTCGGCCAGCACGGGGTGGCGGAACTTCAGGTCGTGCGGACACAGCAGCCCGGACTCGGTGAGCCGGGTGAGACATCGGCAGGCGTCCTCCGTGGACACCCCGCACAGGTCGGCGAGGAGGGGGGCGTCCAGCGCCGTGCCCAGGATGCTGGCGCACCGGGCGACTTCGATGCCGTTGGGGTCCAGGCGCCGGAGCATGCACAGGATGCGTTCCTTGACCGACTGGAGGCGCAGCCGTTCGTCCGGCGGGTCCGCCGGTCGGGCCCCGATGGGGCGGGGAGGAGCGGTGCGGGCCGCGGGCACGGTCCGTATCTGCTCGGTCAGCAGATACGGGTTGCCGCCGCTGTCGGCGATCAGGGTGTCCACGGAGTGGTGTTCGTGGCCGCAGAGTTCGGCGGCGAGGTCGAGGGCGGCGCTCGGGTTGAGGTCGTGCAGATGGATGTAGCGGTCGGGGCGGATGCCCTCCATGAACTCGACCAGCAGGTGCTGGTCGGTCGCCGCTTCGCCACGGCGCTTGGTGACGAGCAGCAGGACGGGGAGGTTCTCCAGACGGCGGCTCAGGAAGCCCAGCCACAACAGGGACTGCCGGTCGGCGTGCTGGACGCAGTCGACCGTCAACAGGATCGGGGTGCGCTGCGCGGCCCTGCCCAGGCATGCGCACAGCTCCGCGAGGAGCGGGTAGACGCGTTCGGCCGGCTCGTCGTCACCTCGGGACGCACCGCATAACGAGAAGGCGCGCTGCCAATCGCCCGCCGCTTCGGGCAGCGTCCCGAGGAGCTGGTGCACGACCCCCAGGGGAAACCGCTGTTCGGTCAGGGACGCGGTGGCCGAGAGCACGATCATGCCCTGCTCCCGGGCGGTCTCCCCGGCCCAGCGCAGGAATGAGGTCTTGCCCGTGCCGATGATTCCCTCCACCAGCGCGACCGCGCCCGCGCCGACTCTCACGGAGTCGAGCAACTCAGTGATGATCTTGGATTCTTCGCTTCTGCCGAATAGCTCCAGGGGCACGGCCCCTCCACCTCCTGCCTAATCGGTGAACGACCTGGGTGACGCGGAAATTGCCTGAGGCTGTCGACCTGCGGACCGAGAAACGCTGACCACACAAATGGCGTGTACACACAGATGTGAACTGACGTTAGCACGCCGGCCGTTGAGTTCGTACAGCGTATTCGGCCCGACGGTTCCCGAGGGTGGTCCTTCGGTCAGTGCTTCGGAGCGACCGTATTGATGTCCACGGGCACCGCACGGGTACGGTCGGCCTGGCTCAGCGCCGGTGACCTGCGACGGGTACGGAAAGCGGTCGCGGCGCATCGCGGAATATTCACTTCCACTGTTGGCGGAAATCTGACGGAAGGATCGGTACCCCGTGTCTGCGATCAGTGAGCGCTGCGCCGAGGTACGGCAGGTGAGCGGCCGATGGTGAGCGACTACTCCGTGCGGCTGTTCTGCCTCCCGTTCGAGGGCGTCTCGGCGGGCGTGTACCTGCCCTGGAGCGACCTGCTCGGGCCCGCGGTGGTCGTCACACCGGTGGAGTTGCCGGGGCGAGGTCGGCACCCGCGGACCCGCCCGTACGAGCGCCCGGAGCCGCTGCTGGCCGAGATCACGCAGTTCGTGTGCCGCATGCGCGACCGGCCGTTCGCGCTGTACGGGCACGGCTTCGGCGCTCTCCTCGCCTACGAGATCGCGGCCCGGCTGGAGTGGGAGCACGATGCGGTGGCCGAGCGGCTGTACGTGTCCGGCGCCGGTGTGCCGCACCGGCCGGCGCCGGACCAGGCGATCGGCCGGCTGCCGGACGCCGAGCTGCTGCGCAGGCTCGGCGAGCGCGGCCGGATACCCCCGGGTGCCCAGGACCCCCGGCGGGCGGTTCGGGTGCTGCCCGCGCTCCGGGCGGACCTCGCCGTCCTGGCGGCGTACCAGCGCGATCCGCGCCATGTCCTGCACTGCCCGGTCACCGCCATGGGCGGGGTGGACGACCGCAGCGTCACCCGCGCCGACCTGGCCGGATGGCGCCGGTGCACCCGGCGCGCCCTGCGGGTGCGGACCTTCCCCGGCGGCCACTACGTCCCGCTCACCGCCCGAGCGGAGCTGCTGGAGACGTTCAGCTGGGACCTGATGCACCAGCAGACCGCACCCCGCACAGTCGCCCGGGCGTACTGAGCGGTTCCCAAAACGGCAACAAGAATTGTCCGGCAGGCGCGACGTCCACATGCTGGGCGTCGGAGGTGACCGTATGACCACGTATCACACCGAGGACCTCGATGGTGACGCCCACCGGGCCGAGCCGGAACTGGAGGCGGAACTCCACTCCGGCTGCCTGGCGGAGGCGTCCCGCTGGCTGCGGGGCCTGCTGGGGCCCGAGGAGCGGGTGACGGCGGCAGTGCGCCGCGTGTTGGACGTGGGCAGCGGGCCGGGCGTGGCCTCCTGTGAGCTGGCCCGCGCCTTCCCGCAGGCGGACGTCATCGCGGTGGACCGGTCCCACTCGCTCCTCGCCCGGGCCGGGGTCCGGGCGGCGGAGTGCGGGCTGGCCGGACGTCTCACCACGCTGCGGGCCGAACGTCCCGAGGAGTTCGGTCGGTTGGGACCGGCGGAGGTGATCTGGACCGGCAACGTCTGCCGCCACCTGGGTGACCAGCAGGCGGCCCTGGGGAGCCTGGCGTCCGCCCTGCGGCCCGGCGGGCTGCTCGCCGTCTGCGAACGCGGTCTTCCGCTCCGCTTCCTGCCCCGCGACATCGGCATGGGCCGGCCCGGCCTCCAGGCCCGCCTGGACGCGGCGCTGGAAGAGCGTTTCGCGGCCCGCCGCGCCGGGCTGTCCGGTACCACCTCCGTGGTCGAGGACTGGCCGCTCCTGCTGGCGGCGTCCGGGCTCGTCCCCACCGGCAGCCGCACCTTCCTGATCGACCTCCCCGCCCCGCTGGGCCTGGCCGCGCGCCGCTATCTGCACACCCGGCTCACCCGGCTGCTCGCCGAGATCGGCGACCGGCTCACCCGCGCCGATCGGCTGACCGTGGAGCAACTCGTGGATGAGGAGGCAGATACCGGCATTCTGTGGCGATCGGACGCCTTCTACCTCACGGCGCTCACCGTGCACACCGCCCGCCGCTGCGCTCGCGCCTGACCGCACCGCCGTAGTGGAACCCGGCCTTCGACGTTCTGGCAGGTTCGGGTGATCAGGCTGCGCTGGCTGCGGCCCGGGCCTGCTGGACGGCGCGGATTTCCTCATTGAAGCATCGGCGGGTCCCTCCCCGGAGGCGACACAAGCACCGCCGATGCTTCTCTGCTGCCGCCGGGCCGAAGCGGCCAGATGACGTCACATCACCCACGCGAGCGACCCGGACGACGATCAACGAGAACGTCGAAAAGTCGAGAGCGGAATATGCCTGCGGCTTTACCGCACGCCGGCTCCGAACAGCACGTCCTCATTTCCTGTCACGGAGGACGTGCCCGTCGGCATGCCCGCCAAGCATTCGGCGCCGATTCTTCGGTCAGCCCTACGGTCGCACCGTATTGAGGCCCCCACCCCCGCACTCCTAGGTTCCTTCCCGTGGCCGTCGCCACGAGCAATCGGATGAAGCGTATGGATGACGGAGGGCGCGTGAAGATTCAGGTTCTCGGCCCGCTGCATGCCGAGACCGGCGGAGTTCCGGTCGTCCCGACGGCGGGCAAGCAGCGGCAGATTCTGGCGCTCCTCGCCCTCCACGCAGGGCAGCTCGTGCCGGTGACGACGCTGGTCGAGGAGATCTGGGGCCCCCGGCCGCCGCGCAGCGCGCGCACCACCGTCCAGACTTACGTCCTGCGGCTGCGGCGCACCCTGGCCGCCGCCCTCGGCGGTCAGGACGGCCCGGCCCGTGCCCGGGAGCTGCTGGCCACCGGGCACGGGGGTTACCTGCTCCGGGCCGGCGAGCAGGACGTCGACGCGTTCGCGTTCCAGCGGGAGGCGCAGGCTGGCCACGCCGCCTTCGCGGACGGTGACAGCGAGGCGGCGGCACGTCGGCTGCGCCAGGCGCTGGCGCGGTGGCAAGGGCCGGCGCTGCTGGACGTACCGGCCGGAGCGGCGCTGCGGATCCAGGCGGCTCGTCTGGAGGAGAGCCGGCTGCTCGCGACGGAGCGCCGCATCGACGCCGAGTTGCGGCTCGGCCTGCACAGCGAACTCCTCGCCGAACTCGTCGAACTGACGGTACGTCACCCATCCAACGAGCGACTGCACTCGCAGGCCATGGTCGCGTTCTATCGCTCGGGGCGGCGGTCCTCGGCCCTGGGGCTGTACCGCCAACTGCGCCGACGACTGGTCGAGGAGCTGGGCCTTGAGCCCATGCCCCAGCTCCAGCGGCTGCACCAGGCGATGCTCTCGGTCGATCCACGGCTGGACATGGTCGCGCAGGGCGGCAGGCCGACGCCGACCTTCGACCTCTACGCGGCATGAACCTGCCCCAACAGAACGGAAGGTGACACAGTGACGGATCGGGTTCCCACCCTGTACGAGTGGGCCGGCGGCGCCGAGGCGCTGGAACGGCTGACGGAGGAGTTCTATGCGCGCGTCCGCAAGGACGAGTTGCTCGCCCCGCTCTTCGCCCGCATGGACGACGACCACCCCAAGCACGTCGCGACCTTCCTCGGCGAGGTGCTCGGCGGCCCGGAGCACTACACCGAACACCACGGCGGTTACCGCCACATGGTCTCCCGCCACCGGGGTCGGGCCATCAAGCCCGAGCAGCGGGCACGGTGGGTGGAGCTGATGCGGGAGGCCATGGACGTGGTAGGACTGCCGGACGACGCGGAGTTCCGCTCGGCGTTCATCGGCTACATCGAGTTCGGCTCGCGCCGCGCCATGGCCAACTCCCGGCCGGGCGTGGGTCCCACGGGGCGTACGACCATCAAGAAGTGGGGCTGGGGGGAGGCTCAGCCCGGTGACGACTGATCAGGCGGACGGCCTGCCCCGGCGTCCCGGTATCGGCAACAAATGTTGTCCGTTCGTCACGCCTGGATCCAGCATGGGGACCAGGGGTGATCACCCTCCCACCATCCGGCAGGCCGCCGCGCACCCGCCGTGATCCGCACGCCCCAACCATTCGAACAAGGAGCTCTCCCATGCGCTTGACCACTCCCCTGCCGGCGCACCAGACCGGAGGTGGCCGCCGATGAGCGTCCAGACCGAACAGCCGCAGGCGGCTTCCGGCAGGGCAGCCGCCCGACTGCCGCTGGGGGTGTACCTGCTCGCGTTCAGTTTGTTCGCGATGGGCAGCGCCGAGTTCCTGCTCGCCGGCGTCCTGCCGGACATCGCCGACGACCTGGGGATCTCGCTGTCCTCCGCCGGAGCGTTGATCTCGGCGTTCGCGATCGGCGTGGTGATCGGCGGCCCGCCGCTGGCCGTGCTGACCCTGCGCTGGCCGCGGCAGCTCACGCTGGTGACCTCGCAGGCCCTCTTCGCCGCAGGTGTGGCGGTCGGCCTGGTGAGCGACAACTTCACGGTGTTGCTGGTCACCCGGTTCCTGTGCGGCCTGGCCTACGCGGGGTTCTGGGCGGTCGCCGCGGTCACCGCGATCGGCCTCGTCACCCCCGACCGCACCGCCCGCGCCTCCGGCGTGGTGGTCAGCGGACTCAGTGTCGCCATGGTGGCCGGTGGCCCGGCCGGCGCGCTGTTGAGCCACTTCACCAGCTGGCAGGGCGGGTTCTGGGCCGTGGTCGGTCTCACTGCGGTCGGTACGGTCTCGACCCTGGTCGCCGTGCCCTCGACCAAGGCGGCCGAAGAGCCCAGCGTGCAGCGGGAGTTGCGCACGATGAAGCAGCCGCAGCTGTGGGTGGTGTACGCCGCGACCCTGCTGAGCACCGCGGCCTACATGATGTCGTACAACTATCTCGCGGCCTTCCTCACCGACATCACGAGCATGAACTCCGTGTGGGTACCCGCGATCCTGACCCTGTTCGGAATCGGCGCCTTCATCGGTCTGTCCATCGGTGGCCGGATCGCCGACGGGCGCCCGCACCACGCGCTCCTGATCGGGGCGGTCGGGATCCTGGTCTCGTCCGTCCTGCTCGCACTCCTCGGCCGGTACGCAGTGGCCGTCATCCCCCTGGTCCTGCTCCTGGGCGTCTCCGGGTTCGTGCTCAACCCGGCCATCTACGGGCGGGTGTTCACCGTCGCGGCGGGGGCGCCCACCCTCGCGGGGGCCACCGCCGTCTCCATGTTCCAGCTCGGCATCAGCCTCGTCCCCGTCCTCGCGGCCGTCGTCCTCGTCGGCGGCGGCGGCCTGACCGCCATCCCCTGGCTCGGCGCCGGCCTGGCGGTCCTCACCATCCCGGCCGTCCTGATCGACCGCGCGATGACCCGCAGCCGGGCGGAGAACCCCCAGCCCGGAGACAACTGACCCGCTCGCATTCCACCGTCGAGAGCCGCGGAGCACGTGTCGACCGAACTGCTCCGCGGCTCCCCCAAGGGAGGATCGCATGGACAACAAGCTCGGCTACGAACTCGGAAACTGGGTCGTGTCGCAGATCCAGAGCCCGGACCGTCCGACGCAGACGACGTTCTCGCTGCTCGGGCTGGACTGGGACCTGCTCCCCGAGGTGTTTCCGCCCTACACGGACCCGGGCCCCGGCCTGTTCGCCTCCTGGGTGCCCTACCAGAAGGGCAGCCGGTTCCTGGAGATGGGCTGCGGCGCGGGCATCGCCGCGGTGATCGCGGCGCAGCGTGGCTGCGAGCGGGTGCTGGCGCTGGACATCAACCCGGCTGCGGTGGAGAACACCCGTCGCAACGCCGCCCGGCACGGGGTGGCCGGCCAGGTGACGGCACTGACCAGCGATCTGTTCGACGCACTGGACCCGGCAGAGGTGCTCGACGTCGTCTTCTGGAACACCCCCTTCATCGAAGCGCCCGAGGACCGTCTCTACGCCGGCCAGATCGAGCGGGCGGTCTTCGACCCCGGGTACGAGATGGTGCGCAGGTTCTTCCGTGACGTGGCGCCCCGTCTCTCGGCGGAGGGGCGGGTGTACCTGGGCACCAGCGAGGCGATGGGGAATCCCGAGAAAATGCTGCGGGCCGCCGCCGACGCGGGATTCGAAGCCCGCCGGTACCGCAGCGAGTCCGTCGAACTTCCGGCAGCGGACTTCGGCGACTCCCCGGTGGTAAAGGCCCACACCAACGAGCGCGGCATCGTCGACATGGACTTCACCATGTACGAGTTCCTGCGCCGCTGATCCATTCTTCGCCACCGGCCGGGAAAATCCCTGCAGGACGCTCACCGATCCACCAGTTCCGACGGAATTCAATTCACTATCAATTCGATTCCGGGCGACACGACAGCGCCTTGGAAGATTGGAGTTTGATGAACGCCAACGGGAAGGCAGACGGCACCGGCTTCGATGTGGTCATCGCCGGAAACGGAGTCCTGGGGCTGTCGCTGGCCTGGGTCCTGGCCCGGCGAGGACAGCGGGTCGCCGTGCTCGGTCAGCCGCATCGCCCCTGGGCCGGCTCGGCGGCGGCCGGTGCCATGCTCGGCTGTTTCGGAGAGGTCACCACCTCCCTGCTGGCCAGCGAGCACGGCCGGGCCAAGCTGGAACTCGGCATCCAGGCCACCAAGTTGTGGCCGCAGTGGCTGGCGGAGCTGGAGGACCGGACCGAGGGCGCCCCGGTCAGGACGGCCGACGGCACCACCGTCATCCTCAACACCATCGGCACGGCCGAGATCGACGACGCCAACTACAACCTCATCCGCGCCGAACTCACCCGCTACCAGGAGCCCTTCGAGGACGTCGAGCCCCGCGACCTCGACTGGGTGGACGCCGAGCCGATCTCCCGCCCGCTGAAGGCCTTCCACATACCCGGGGAACACGCCGTCAGCGCCGCGGCCCTGCTGGAACGGCTCGAGTCGGCGGCCGTCCGGGCGGGCGCCACCCTCGTCACCGAATTCGCCACCCGCGTCGAGTACCAGGGCGAGCGGGCGACCGGAGTCGTCCTGGCCTCCGGGGAGCGGATCGTCGCCGACCACGTGGTGCTGGCCGCCGGAGCGCGCACCCAGGAACTCCTCGACAGCCTGCCCGTCGGCCCCCGCGTCCCCCGCCTGGTCAGCGGGTACGGCGTCTCCTCCCTCATCAGGACCGTGGACGGGACGAGTCCGGACAGCGTCATCCGGACCCCGAACCGCTCCTTCGCCTGCGGACTGCACGTCGTCCCCCGCGGCGACGGGCACATCTACGTCGGCGCCACCAACGTCATCTCCGTGGAGCCGCGGGACACCCCCGAGATGCGCGACCTGGTCTTCCTCCTCCAGTGCGTCAACCGCCAGGTCCGCCGCAACCTGTGGAACAGCGATGTCGCCAAGGTCCAGGTCGGCAACCGCCCCGTGTCGATGGACGGCTTCCCGCTGCTCGGCGAGGGCGGCATGCAGGGCCTGTGGATCATGACCGGCACCTACCGTGACGGCCTGCACCTCTCGCCGCTGCTGGCCCAGGACTTCGCGGCCCGGATCCTCGGCGAGCAGCCCCAGGCCGACCTCGCGCGGTTCGCCCCGGTGCGGCAGCCGCTCCGGACCGGAACGCGCGAGCAGATCGTGGATGTCCTCGTCGACCACCAGATGGGCATCGGCTACGAGCAGGACTGGACCATTCCGGTCGAGTGGCACCACTGGATCGAGATGGACGTGCGGCCGGCCACCCTCAGCTGGGCGAACGAGCTCGACCCCGAGTTCACCCCGCCGGCCGAGCTGCTCTTCGCGTCCCGCTTCGACCCCGAACTCGTCAAGCTCCTGCGGAGGTACTACGCCACCTGCCGCGAGCACAGCTGAGCCTTCCCTTCAAACGCATCACGGTCACCGTACGGGCAGGCAGGCACAACGCGCTTGCCCGTACGGCCCCTTCGAGAAAGGACAGAGCATGCCTGTCAAGACGATCGACCCGCCGGAGCTGCCCACGCCCTACGGATGGCGGCAGCTGGCCGTCGGCACCGGAAGCCGCGTGGTGTTCCTCAGCGGTCAGACCCCACGCACCGCCGCCGGTGAACCGGTTGGAACGGGAGACCTGGCCGCCCAGACCGAGCAGGTGTACCTCAACATAGCCGCCGGTCTGGCCGCGGCCGGTGCCACCTTCGACGACGTCCTGCGCCTGACCATCTACGTCAAGGACTGGTCGCTGGACAAGTGGGACGAGATCGGGGTGGGCGTCGAGCGCGCCGCCGCCCGGCTCGGCGCCGACCTCGTCAAGCCCACCACCCTGGTCGGCGTGGCCACCCTCGCCGAACCCGACTTCCTCATCGAGATCGAGGCCACCGCCATCGTGGCCTGACGCGCGAACGCCACTGAGCGGCCCCCGGCCGGGAACCCTTAGCCCCCGGCCGGGGGCCGCTTGGCGTTGGTCAGGCCAGGAGGTCTCCGATCACCTTGGCCACCGTGTGCGGGGAGGGCAGGGCCGGATGGTGGCTGGCGAGGCCCGTGGACGGGTCGTAACCGTCGTGCCACTCCGGCTCGTTGACGATCTCGCCGTCCGCGCGGATCTGCGCGATGTTCCGCTGGACGGCCGGCTTGTGCCACATCCTGGCGCCCATCACCGGGAAGTACACGACGGGGTAGTCCACCGACAGCGCCACCGTCAGCAGGCGATTGGGCGCGGCGCCGGCCGCCGCCGAGGCGAGGGTGTGGGCGGTGGCCGGCAGCACGGCGAGCAGGTCGTGGTCAGCCGCGAGCCGGGACGGTTTGTCGGTCGGCCAGTCCGCCGGGGATTCCCCGCTCACCACCCGCTCGGCGAACAGCGCGAGACTCTCCGGGGAAATGAACGAGCTCGCGGTGTGCGTCAGCAGAACCGTGAACGTGCTGCCCGCGATGTGCCGGCGCATCGCCTCGATATACGACGGAAGCCGGGTCACCGCAATCGATCCGGTGGCGCCGATGAGGATGCGTTTCCCGGCTGCCGCCGGGGAGTTCTGAGTGGCCATTCCTCGATGATGCCGCTACCGTCCCACCACCGGTCAATGGCGCATGACCCGACTACCGGGGGGAGTCCGCCACGAGTCCAGCGGCGGTCCAGCGCGCACCAAATACTTCGGTTGCCCCTTCGGTCGAACCGTATTGAGACGGGGTCCGCCGCTGCCTAGCGTTCCGTTTGCGCACAACAATTCGAAGGCCCATCAGGGCATCTGACGAAAAGGGGCGGACGTCGATGGAGGATCTCTTCGCGGAACTGCGCGGCAGCGACGGCCGGCGTCGCCTGGACGAGGACCGACTGCCGGAGCTCAAGCCGCAGCCGGATCGGCTTCACGAGCCGTTCCCGCTCACCGACATCCAGCAGGCGTATCTGATCGGCCGGCACAAGGGCCTGGAGCTGGGTGGCATCCCCAGCCAGTACTACCTCGAGTTCGACTGTCCCGGTCTTGACCTCGACCGGCTGACCGGCGCCCTGCGGAAGGTTGTCGCCCGGCACGAGGCGCTGCGCACGGTGGCCGGGACCGACCAGACACAGCGGATCCTCGCCGAGGACGAGTTGGAACCGTACGTCATCCGCACCACGGACCTGCGCGATCGGTCGGCCGGGGACCAGACGGCGGAACTGGAGCGGATCCGCACCGAACTGACGGAGCAGGTGCTGCCGGTGGACCGGGCGCCGCTCGTCGACATCCGCGCCACGCTGCTGGACGGCGACCGCATTCGGCTCCACCTGGCGGTGGACCTGCTGTTCCTCGACATGCGCAGTCTGTTCCGGCTGCTGGAGGAGTGGCGCCGGTGCTACGACGACCCGGCGTGGCGGCCGGAGCCGCTGGAGCTGTCGTTCCGCGACTACGTGCTGGCGCAGCAGGAGCTGCGCGAGGACGACCTGGGCCAGGAGGCCGCCGCGTACTGGGCGGACCGCCTGGACACGCTGCCCCCCGCGCCCGAGCTGCCGCTGGCCGCGGCGCCCGAGCAGCTCGGCGCCCCGCGGTTCGTCCGGCACCGGGCCGTGCTCGACCCCGAGCGCTGGGCGACGCTTCAGGCGGCCGCCGCGCGGCACGGGCTGACGCCGTCGGGCGTGCTGCTCGCGGCGTACGCGGAGGTGCTGCGGACCTGGTCGCGGCGGCAGGAGTTCACCCTGACCGTCACCCAGTTCCACCGGCTCGGGCTGCACCCGCAGGTCGAGGAGATCATGGGCGACTTCCTGGCGCCGGGCCTGCTCGCCGTCGGCGGGCGGCCCGAGGAGACGTTCGAGCAGCGGGCGAAGAACCTTCAGGAGCGGCTCGTGGCGGACTTGGCGCACTCCGCGTACGGCGGCATCCGGGTGCTGCGCGACCTGGCCCGCCGCCGGGATGACCGCCGGGCGTCGATGCCGGTGGTCTTCTCCAGCACGCTCGGCGGCGGCGAGGGCGTCCCTCGGGCCGGGGCCCTGGAGTCGTTCGGCGAGCTGGTGTTCGACCACAGCCGGACGCCGCAGGTGTGGCTGGAGAACCAGATCCTGGAGCTGAACGGCCGGCTCAGCGTCAACTGGAACGCGGTCGAGGGCCTGTTCCCCGAGGGGACGCTGGAGGACATGGTCGCCGCGTACGTGACGCTGCTGGACTGGCTGGTGGACGACGAAGCGGCGTGGGGCGCCACCCGCGGGATCGTGCCGCTGCCCACCGCGCAGGCCGGTGAGCGGGAGCGGGCCAACGCCACCGCCGAGGACATCCCGCCGGCACTGCTGCACGAGCTGGTCGCCGAGGCGGCCCGGCGCAGTCCCGACGCGCCGGCGGTGATCACGCCCGGCGCGGAGACCACGTACCGTCAGCTGACCGAGGCCGCGCACCGGATCGCACACCGGCTGCTGGCCGGCCCCGGTGCCGGGCCGGGCGGGATCGTAGCGGTGTCGATGCGTCCGGGGGCCGCGCAGTACTCCGCGCTGCTCGGGGTGCTGCACACCGGTGCCGCGTACGTGGCCATCGACCCGGAGCTGCCCGAGGAGCGGCGGCTGAAGCTGCTGGCCCGCTGCGCGGTGCGGGCCGTGGTGACCGAGCCGGACCTGCGCGACGCGCTGCGCTGGCCGGCGGGCGTGGCGGTGGTGACCCCGCAGGACGAGGCCACCCTGGCGTGTTCCGCCGAGGCGCCCGAGCGCCGCCAGCGCCCTGACGACCTGGCGTACGTGATCTTCACCTCGGGCTCCACGGGCGAACCGAAGGGCGTGATGATCACCCACCGGAGTGCCGCCAACACCGTGCAGGACATCAACCGGCGGTTCGGCGTCAACGAGCAGGACCGGGTGATGGCGCTCGCCCCCACCGGCTTCGACCTCTCGGTGTACGACATCTTCGGCGTCCTGGGCGCCGGCGGCACCGTGGTCGTACCGGACCCGGTGCGCGGCAGCGACCTCGCGCACTGGTCGCAGCTCATCAGCCGCTACGGCGTGACCGTCTGGAACAGCGTGCCCGCACCGATGCGGATGTGGATCGACTCGCTCGGCGACGGGGGCGCCCCACGCGGGTGCCGGCTGCGGCTGGCCCTGCTGAGCGGCGACTGGATCCCGGTGGACCTGCCGACCCGGATCCGGGAGAAGCTCCCCGCGATGCGGGTGATCAGCCTGGGTGGTGCCACGGAGGGCTCGATCTGGTCGATCCACCACCCGATCGAGACGGTCCGGCCGGAGTGGTCGAGCATCCCCTACGGCAAGCCGCTGGCCAACCAGACCATGCACGTGTTCAACCAGTGGCTCGAGCCGTCCCCCGTCGGGGTCACCGGCGAGATCCACATCGGCGGCATCGGCGTGGCCCAGGGCTACCTGGGCGATCCCGAGCGCACCGCGGAGCGCTTCCTGGTCCACCCGGTCACGGGGGAGCGGATCTACCGGACCGGCGACCTCGGCCGGTACCTGCCCGGCGGCGACATCGAGATCCTGGGCCGCGAGGACTTCCAGGTGAAGATCAACGGCTACCGGGTCGAGCTGGGCGAGATCGAGGCCGCGCTCGTTCGCCAACCTGGCGTGCGCACCGCGCTGGTCACCGCGCCCGCCCACGCGCGGACCGGACAGCGGCAGATCGCCGCGTACGTGGTGCCCGACGCCGGGGCGGACCCGGACCCGGCCGCGCTGCGGGAGGCGCTGGCGTCCCTGCTGCCCGGCTACATGATGCCCAGCCGCTTCCTGACGCTGGACACGCTGCCCCTGACGGGCAACGGCAAGATCGACCACAAGGCGCTCCCCACCCCGTGGAACGACGACGCCGAGGCCGGCGACGGGCGGACGGCGCCCCGCAGCCGGGTGGAGGAGCGGCTGTTCGCGCTCTGGTCGCAACAGCTCGGCCACAGCGACTTCGGCGTGGAGGAGGGCTTCTTCGACATCGGCGGCGACTCCCTGCACGCGGTCGGCCTGCTCGCGCTGCTGCGCGCGGAGTTCGGCATCGGGGCCGACGTGGAGACGGAGCTGGTCGAAGGGTTGTTCATGAACGCGTCGATCGAGTCGTTCGCCGAACTGATCGCTTCCGTCGAGGAGTTGGCCGCGTGACTGACGAGTGGGAGTACGTGATCGTCGGAGCGGGCTCGGCCGGAGCCGTCACCGCCGCCCGGCTCGCCGCCCGGGGCTCCGGGAACGTCCTGCTGCTCGAGGCCGGTGCCGACCAGCCGCGTCCCCGGGACCGGTCCCACCCCCTGGCCGACGCCGGCCGCCTGGTGCTGTCCGGCTACAACTGGGACTACCGGGCCAACCTGCGCACCAGCAGCCGCCTGGAGGACCTGGTCGGAGCGCGGGCCGGCGGGCCGGCGGCGGCCCGCGCCCTGTGGGAACGCTTCCCGTACCAGCTCGGCAAGGTCGTCGGCGGCGGCTCCGCAGTCAACGGCGCCATCGCCCTGCGCGGGCTGCCCCGCGACTTCGCCGCCTGGGCGGCGTACGGCAACCCGGACTGGTCGTGGGAGCGGGTGCTGCCGTTCTACAAGGATGTCGAGAACGACGCCGACTTCCCCGGCCACCTCCACGGCGACAGCGGCCCGCTGCCGGTCCGCCGCACCCCGCGCGAGGAGGTGCACGAACTGGACGCGGCGTTCTGGGCGGAGTGCAACCGGCAGGGCGTCGCCGACCTGCCGGACCTCAACGCGGGGGAGGAGGCCGGGGTCGGCCCGATCCCCGGCAACGCGGTGGACGGCGAACGCGTGGACGCCGCCACCGCGTTCCTCACCGGCGCGCGCGAGCTGCCCAACCTCCGGCTGCGCACCGGGATCCGGGTCGTCCGGGTGCTGTTCGAGCAGCACCGGGCCGTCGGCGTGGAGGTCGAGACGGACGGTCGGCTCACCGCGATCCGGGCCAGGCACGTCGTGCTCAGCGCCGGGGCGGTCGGCACGCCCGTCATCCTCCAGCGCTCGGGTGTCGGCGACGCAGCGTTGCTCCGGGTGCTCGGCATCACCCCCGTGGTGGACCTGCCCGGGGTCGGCCGGGACCTGGTGGACCACCCCTCGGTCGTCATCTGGTCGAAGCCCGCCGACGGGGTGTGCACGCCGGGCCTGCCCTGGCGGCAGGTCGCGGCGCGGATGAGCAGCGGCTTCGACGGCGACGTGGACATCCAGGTGGGGCTGCTCAACAACGTGGAGAGCCACACCATCCCCGGCTTCGTGGACCGCCTCGGCTGGCCGCTGGTCGTGGGCGCCTCGGTGATGCTGATGCGCCCGCGCTCCCGGGGCCGGGTCTTCCTCGACCACGCCGACCCGTACGCCGCGCCCGTCATCGAGCTGGGTCTCGGCACCGATCCCGAGGACGTGGAACGGCTCTGCCACGGCGTGCGCCGGGCCTGGGGCCTGCTGCGCTCACCCGGCCTGGCGAGCCGGCTGACCGCCACCCAGTTCTGGAGCGACCGCATGATCGCCAGCGACGGGGTGGTGCGCAGCGGCGTCCGCAACATCATGAACCCCGGCTGGCACGCTGCCGGTTCGTGCCGGATGGGACCGGTGACCGACCCGTGGACGGTCGCCGACCAGGACGGCCGGGTGCACGGCACGGAGAACCTGCGGATCGCCGACGCCTCGCTCTTCCCGACGATCCCCAGCGCGCCCACCAACCTGACCACCCTGATGCTGGCCGAGAAGCTGGCCCGGAACACGAAGGAGTGACTGTGCGGCCTGAATCCAGCTCGCCGGCGCTGCTCTACTGCTTCCCGCACGCCGGGGCGACCTCGATGGTCTACCGGGGCTGGCAGTCGCTGGGCGAGCCGCACATGTCGGTCCGGGGCGTGGACGCACCCGGCCGGGGGACCCGCCGCCGGGAGCGCAGGGCCGTCGGCTTCCACGCCCTGGTGCGGGCCATGGCCGAGCACGTGGTGGCCGACCTGCTGGCCGAACGGGAGAGAACGGCCGACCTGCGCTGGGCGACCTTCGGCCACAGCTTCGGAGCGACGATGAGCCTGGCGGTGGCCGCCGCGGTGGCCCGCCAGGTGGGTGTGCCGCCCGTCCGGGCCGTGCTGTCCGGGGCGGTGCCGCCCCGGCTCCAGCGGCCCGGCGCGCTGCTCGCCTCAGTGCCCGACGAGGAACTGCTCGCCCGGACCGCCGCCGACGGCGGCACGCCGCCCGCGGTGCTGGCCGACCCGACGATGAGCCGCATCCTGCTGCGGATGCTCCGCGAGGACGACGCCGTGCGGACCGAGTTCGCGCAGGAGGCCGCCGGACTGCGGGTGGACTTCCCGCTCACCCTGATCGCCGCCCGGGAGGACGTGCACGCCCCGCCGGAGACGGTCTGGCCGTGGTCCGCGCACAGCTCGGCCCCGACCCGCCGGGTCGAGATCGAGGGCGGCCACTTCGCGGCCGTGCAGCACCCCAAGGAAACCCTGACGACCATCGCCGACGACACCGACCCAGGGGAGAGGTGACCGCATGGCCCGCAAGCGGTACGAGGCGGAGCACGAGCAGTTCCGGGACGCGTGCCGGGAGTTCCTGAGCCGGGAGGTGGTGCCGTACCACGCCCAGTGGGAGCGGGACGGCATCGCCGACCGCGAGGTGTGGCGCAAGGCCGGGAAGGCCGGGCTGCTCGGCATCGGCGTGGACCCCGAGTACGGCGGGGGCGGCGAGCCCGACTTCCGCTACCCGGCGGTGTTCGCGCAGGAGATCATGTGGGCCCGGGCGACGGCGCCGACCTTCGTGGCGCACAACGACGTCATCGCCGGCTACCTGGCCGAGCGGACCACCGAGGAGCAGCGCAGGCGGTGGCTGCCGGGGTTGTGCTCGGGCGAGCTGATCGCGGCGATCGCGATGAGCGAGCCCGACGCGGGCTCCAACGTCGCCGACATCCGCACCACCGCCTTCCGCGACGGGGACGGCTACGTCCTCAACGGGCAGAAGACGTTCATCACCAACGGTGAGCACGCCGATGTCGTCGTGGTCGCCGCCAAGACCGCCCCCGAGCGCGGCGCCCAGGGGATCAGCCTGCTGGTGGTGGAGCGCGGCACGCCGGGCTTCACCCGCGGCCGCCGGATGGAGAAGCTCGGCTGGCACGCCAGCGACACCTGCGAGCTGTTCTTCGACGACTGCCGGGTGCCGGCCGAGAACCTGATCGGCAAGGAGAACGCAGGGCTGGCCTATCTGATGGCCGGGCTGCCACGGGAGCGGCTGAGCATCGCGACCGTGGCCCTGGGCGCGGTCGAGCGGATGCTGACGGACACGCTGGAGTACGCGAAGACCCGGGAGGTGTTCGGCCAGACCATCGGCGGCTTCCAGCACAACCGCTTCCAGCTCGCCACGATGGACACCGAACTGACCGTCGCCCAGGTCTTCCTGGACCACTGCATCACCCAACTCAACGCCGGGCGGCTGTCCGTGACGGACGCTGCGAAGGCGAAGTGGTGGACCACGGAGTTGCAGGTGGACATCGCCGGTCGGTGCCTGCAGATCCACGGCGGCTTCGGCTACCTGAAGGAGAGCGCGATCTCCCGGGAGTGGGCCAACAGCCGGGTGCAGACGATCTACGGCGGGACGACGGAGGTGATGAAGGAGCTGATCGGCCGGTCCCTCGGTCTCTGACGTCACGGCACCGCCCGTCGCACTCCGGCGGGCGGTGCCAACACCGCATCTGTGGTTGCGAGTTCGGGGGCAGCGCGATGTAATGGCGGCATGACGCAGCCCCCGACCATAGCCCAGGCCCTGTCCGAGGTCGGCCCCCGGCTCAAGTGGCTGCGCACCGCCCGCGGTGTCACCCTGGCCGCGCTGTCGGAGGCCACCGGGATCTCCAAGAGCACGCTGTCGCGGCTGGAGGCGGGCCAGCGCCGCCCCAGTCTGGAACTGCTGCTGCCCATCGCCCAGGCCCACCAGGTTCCCCTCGACGAGCTGGTCGGCGCCCCGGAGGTGGGCGATCCGCGCGTCCGGCTGAAGCCGCACCGGGTGAACGGCAACACCGTGCTGCCGCTGACCCGTCAGCCCGGCCCGCTGCAGAGCTACAAGATGATCCTGCCGACCCGCCGCACCACCCCGGAGCTGTGCACCCACGAGGGGCACGAGTGGCTGTACGTGCTCTCCGGGCGGCTGCGGCTCATCCTGGCCGACCACGACGTGGTGCTCGGCCCCGGCGAGGTGGCCGAGTTCGACACCCGGCTGCCGCACTGGTTCGGCAGCACCGGCGAGGGCCCGGTCGAACTGCTGAGCCTCTTCGGTCGCCAGGGCGAGCGCATGCACGTGCGCGCCCGTCCGACAGCGCGCACGCCCGCCTCCGGCGGCTGAGCCGGGACGGGCGGGCGGATCGAGGCGTGGCCGGGCGCGGGTGGGGTCAGCCGCCGGAGGCGGGCGACACGGACCGGTACGCCGCGAGGGCCTGCTCGACCTCCTCGTCGACCAGGTCGTGGTTGAGTGCGAAGGCGGCGGCGGCCCCCATGCCGGCCGCGGTGACGGCCTGGGCGCGCGGGTCCACCACGTTGCCGACGGCCCACAGGCCGGGGCGGGTCGTGCGGCCGGCCCGGTCGGTGACGAGCCAGCCGGCGTCGTCCTTCTCGCAGCCGAGGCCGTCGAAGGGCGCGTCGTTGGGGGTCATCCGGGGGAATACGAACACCGCGGCGCACTCCAAGGTCCGCCCGTCGGCGAGCTCCACCGCGTGCAGCCGCTCGTCCTTGGTGAGCAGGCAGGACACCGGCCCCTCGGCCACCTTCACCCCGCGTGCGTCCAGGCGCTCCCGCTCCTCGTCGCTGAGCGGCTGGGTGTGCGGGACGTACACGACGTCGTGCGACCACTGGCGCAGCAGCAGCGCCTGCCCGGCGGACGCCGGGTGGACACCCAGCACGACGAGCGGCTGGTCGCGCAGCTCGTAGCCGTGGCAGTACGGGCAGAAGATGACGTCCTTGCCCCACTGCGCGCGCAGGCCCGGGATGTCGGGCAGTTCGTCGCGCAGCCCCGCGGCGAGGACGACGTGGCGGGCCTCCAGCGTCGCGCCGCCGACCAGCCGGACCAGGTACCCGCCGACCTCGCGGGCGTCCACCTGGTCCACCTGACCATTGATCAGTACGGCGCCGTACCGGGAGATCTCGGCGCGGCCGGTCTCCAGCACTGTGAGCGGCGGGACCCCGTCACGGGAGAGGAAGCTGTGCATGTGGGCCGAGGGAGCGTTGCGGGGCTCCCCGGCGTCGATGACGGCGACGCTCCGGCGGGCCCGGGAGAGCACGAGCGCGGCGTTCAGTCCACCCGCTCCGCCGCCTATCACGATGACGTCGTACGAGGTTCGGTCGGTTGTGTCGTTGATTGCGCCAGTCATGGCGATCACCTCCGCCGCAAGCGTGCGGCTGATGGGACGTCACGAGCAATTTTTGTTGCCGTTTCCGGAACACTCGACTCTCGACGTTCTCGCTGTCGTTGTGTGGGCCGCTCGGGTGAGTGACGTGGCGTCAGCTGGCCGCTTCGGCCGGCGAGAGCAGAGAAGCACCGGCGGTGCTCGCGTGGCCTCCGGGGAGGGCCCCGCCGATGCCTCCGGGTGGTCGAGCTCGCGGCCGGTCACGCCGTGATGGCGCTGTGTCGCGGCCGGTTCGCGCCCCGTCAGGGAACGGTTGCCGAACTGAGCATTCGGGTGCGGGCGGTGTGCGGCGCCTGCTCGATCGCCGGATCGGGGGTCGCCGTCACGGATCATCCGGTTGACGAGGGCTGTGCGCAGACGCCCGGGTCCTCGGCACCCGGCTCAGCGGCCGGACGGGGCGAAGCGCAGGGCCAGGGCCGGGCACTGGTTGACCGCCCGTTTGGCGGACAGCGTCAGCCAGGCCGGCACGGGTCCCTCACTGACCACCGGGAAGCCGTACCGGTCGAGCGTGAACAGCTCCGGGGCGATGTCGGCGCACAGCCCGTGCCCGTCGCACAGCGCCCAGTCCACCTTCAGGCTCACCCGGCCGACCTCGGCGGTGCCGGGGTCCGGGCTCCAGGGCACGGTCGGCAGCACTCCGCGCACCCGCCGTCCGCAGCCGGCGCGCTCGGTGTGCGCGCCGACGTCCTCGGCGAAGGCGGTGAGCGCGGACCGGACGAACCCGGCGGAACCGTCGGGGTGGGAGCAGGCACCCTGTCCCACCACCGCGGCGGCCAGCCGGCGGACCTCCTCCGCCGCACGGGCGCCGCCGGCCACCACCGCGCCGAAGGCCCGCGCCAGCTCGGGCAGTCCGCGCCGGCAGGGGCCGCACTGGCCGGCCGACTCCGCGGCCAGCCACTGGACGATCCGGTGCGCCTCGCCCAGCGGGCAGGTGTCCTCGGGCAGCGGGATGACGACACCGGCGCCGAAAGTGCCGCCGGCCTGCCGCATCCCGGCCCGGGAGCAGGGAGCGGACACCGCCGACGCCGCGTCCAGGAACATGCCGTGGTAACCGCCGACCAGCACTCCTTGGCCCGGCCCGGTCCCGCAGGCGTCCAGCACCGCACCGAGCGGGGTCCCGGCGGGGGCTTCCACCACCACGGGCCGCCGGGCGCCCGCCCGGTTGACGGTGAGCAGCACCGTACCGGGCTCGGCCTCGGGGCCGACGGCGCAGTACGCCTCCGCTCCGATCCGGGCGGCGATGGCCAGTTGGGCGTACGTCTCGGCGTTGGAGAGCAGCGTCGGCAGCCCGTCGACGCCGCCGATCCCGCCGTCGGAGGAGCGGACCTTGCGGCTCGGTGGCAGGGCGACCAGCCCGTTGATGCCGCGGATCAGCGAACCGGACTCGCCGGAGACGAAGCGGGCGGGCTGCTGCACGACCCGGATCGGCAGCCGGGCACGGCGTTCCGCGACCGCCGCGGGCATCGAGGTGACGCCCGGGCTGCCCTCGTCCACACCGACGGCCACGCTCTCGGCGCGTAGTGCCCCGCCGACCAGCAGCGCACCGTCCAGGACGAGGTGCGGGGCGCGGGCGAGCAGCATCTGGTCCTTGGCGCTGCCCGGCTCGCCCTCGGTGGCGTTGACCACGACGGCCGCCGGCCGGCGCCGGCGCCGGGTGGCGTCGATCACCGCCTGAAGCTTGCGGGCGAAGGGGAAGGCGGCGCCGCCCTTCCCGGTGAGCCCGATCCGCTGGGCGAGGTCGACCAGCCCCGACGCGTCGTACCGGGGCAGCGGCCCGTGGACGGTGAGATGGGCCTCGTAGCCCATCCGGATGTACTGGTCGAGTCCGGCGGTGAGCCTGGGCGGCCCCATCCGGATGACCTCCGGGACGTCCGCGGTGTCAGCCGTCATCGGTTCTGCCAGGAGTCGACGGTGTACCCGGAGGACTGCGGCTGGGTGGGCTGGGACCAGTAGCCGGGGGTGGGCTGGGACCAGTGGCCGGGGGTGGGCCAGGACGCCACCGCTGACGGGAACCGCGGGCCGGCGTCGGGGACTTGCGGGTACCCGGGCTGGCCGGTGAACGCCTGGGACGGATACTGCTGGGCGTACAGCTGCTGGGTGTACTCGGCCTGCTGTTGCTGTTGCTGCTGCTGGAACGCCATCTGCTCGGCGAGGTATTGCTGACGGCCGGCGTCGATCATCGCGTTGAGTTCACCGGTGTCCCAGGCGACCGTCGTGAACTGGGGCTGGTACTGCGGCTGTTGTTGCTGTGGGAACGCCGCCTGCTCGGCCAGGTACTGCTGACGGCCGGCGTCCAGTAGGGCGTTCAGCTCACCGGTGTCCCACTGCCCGGCGGCTGCGTCCACGGGCAGCTGGGCGGATACAGTGGCAGCCGCGACGGGTTCCGGTGCCACCTCCGGTTGGGCGTCCGGGAGTTCCACGTCCAGCGCCAGCAGCGCCGAGGACTCGCCGAAGACGGGCAGCTGGTCACCGAGTGGCGGGTAGCCCGCCTCCTCGCCGGGGCCGATCAGGTCCACGGCCATCAGGCGGCGGTTGGCGCTGACGCCGGTGGTGTTGCGCCCGGCTCCGTGCAGGAACTTGATGAGCAGTACGAGCGCCACCACGGCCATGTTGACACCGTACGACCACACGACCCAGCCCTTGGCCGGCCGCCCGGCCTCCAGCCCGTGCGCGAGGGCGAGCGGCCACGAGGCGTAGGCGACCCAGTGCAGCGGTCGCCAGAGCCGGGTGAGGCGGGGGTTGTTGGCGAAGTGGCCGCGGAGCGCGCCGGTCACCGCGGCCAGGACCAGCAACTCTCCGGCGATGGTGCCGACGCCGACCGCGAAGCTGGTGCCGGAAGCGAACGGCATCACGGCCGCCGCCGGAGCGGCGTGCCCCTCGGCGACCTTGTTGCCGATGTGGATCACCAGCGTCACCACCGCCGCCGTGGACACGGCCCGGTGCAGCGCCTGCACGACCACCCGGTGACGCGGCGTCATCAGTCGTCGTTCGGCCGCCAGCAGGCCGAGTGTGACACTGCCGCTGAGGGCCATCAGCGTCAGCACACCGAAGAAGAAGTCGACGAACCGGTGCACCGCCTCCGTGCCGCTGCGGTTGTGCGCCGTCGCCGGGAGCTGGAGCGCCTGCAGCACCGTGGCGACCACGCCGAGCACCACCACCACGGCGACGACCAGGACCGGGACCGGCGGCTTCGGCAGCTCCGGTGCCGTGCCGGCGGCCGCCGCGCGAAGTCGCGCCGCGGTGTTCCGCGGGGACCGGCGGCGTGGCCTTGTCGAACTCTTCAAGGTCTCTCCTTGTCCAGGAATGGTGGTGGCCCGACAGTCGACGCGGACCGGGTGTCCACGAGCGTGGGTTCCTGATGTCACCGCAGACGGCATCAGGACCCGGGGCACCGAGGGGAGTTGCAAGGGGACCGGCAGCCTGAATGGCGAGGCTCCTTCGGCGGCCGGCGGGGCGCGGCCTACCAGTGGCTGCCGTAGACCGGCGTGGGGTCACCGTCCGTCGCGGTCGGCATGCCGGTGGGCGGGTCGGTGGGCGGGTCGGTCGGCCCGGACGTCGGCATTCCGGTCGGCATGCCGCTCGAACCGGTGGTCGGCCCCACGGTCGGCATGCCGGTCGGCTTGGTGGTCGGCTTGGTGGGGGGCATCCTGCTCGGCTTCGAGGTCGGCATGTCGGTCGGTTCGGTGGTGGGCTTCCCGGTCGGCATACCGGTGGGGCCGGATGTCGGCGTGCCCGACGGCGCGCCGACCGGCATCGAGGTCGGCACGTCGGTCGTGCTGACCGACGGCGCGGGAGCGGCAGGAGGAGCCGCCGTCGGGAGGGCGGGAACGCACGCTGCAGCGAGCAGCGACGTCCCGGCGGCGAGGAGGCCGTACGAAACCGGCCTGTGGCCGGACATTCGGCCGCCACCGCTGCGGAGACGGAGAGGGGAAGTCCGGAACGGGAGTTTCATCTGATCTCCTTCGTGGATACCCCCAAGCTTCAGCTGGGGGAGGAAACGAATGCTCCTGCGTAGCGGGACAGGGAAAGCCAGACCGCTGCCTGGGCGGTATGGCGTCTCGGTAGGTGAATCACCCGCACCAGGCCGCAAGTTCGCGGTTCCTTGTGATCCGTGCAGGCCGTTCACGTGAAGCGGGCGTACAAGTTCCGCTTCTATCCGACCGATGCGCAGGGGGTGCGGCAGGCGGCGGAGCCGGGCGAACCGGCCAAGGGATGAGCGGCGAGCTGCGCCCCCAACGGCCGGGCAGCCGGTGACGGATCCGGCCGGGCGTCAAGAGAGCGTCCGCGACGGCCAGGGGAGAGCAGTCGCGGCGCGTCCCGGCGCACCGTCGTCCGAAGCGGCACTCACGGGTGCCGCTGATCGGCGGCCATGGGCCTCGTGGTCATCCAGCGGCGGCCAGCGGGAAGGGGGGCTTGTCGTCGGTCTGCGCCGGAGCGGCTGCCTGCCGCACCGGAGACTGGGCCGGCGCGACGGCCGCGGGCCGGACCGGCGTACCGCTCTCCAGTGACGCGGGCGCGGCCGGCTTGCCCACCGTGGCCGGTGCCTGGCGAGGAGGTTCCACGGCCGCGCCGGGCAGCGGCGTCGCCGGCGTGCTGCCTTTGACGGTGCCGGCGGCGCCGTGGGCCGGAGCCACCGGGCGGAAACGGGAGGCCAGTTGGTGGCTCACCGCTTCGTCGAGAGTGACTGGCCGCTTCACCTCACTGGCCAGCTTGGAGGCATGGAGTCCGAGTTCGGCGACGTGTTCCCAGTCGAGGCGGATCACGAGGCGCAGCTCGGCGCCTCCGTCGGGGGCGGCTGTGACAGTGGGGATGGTCATGTCGTTCACGAGTGCTCCTTGCGGTGCGGGTCGTGGCGAGGACGCGCGTCGGCAGATGATCGGGTTCACCGGTCCGGAGTGCGCCGGCGTGGGCCCGGACGCCGGCTGCCGGCGGGCCGCGTGATGGCGCGGGCGGGTGACGTGAGCCCGGTGCGGTGATGCCCGTGCCGGGCTGGGTGTGAAGACAGTACGGCCTTCCGGTCCGTCGAAACACCGTCACCGCGGAGTTTTCGAATCCGCTAAGGGAGCGCTCATCCCGGGCTTAGACGGTACCGTCCGGGTCGCGCCCAGTACCGCGGTGGCGCGGCCAACTCCCTTGCAGATCTGAGGCATTGGAAAATCCGGTGCCGTGCGGCCGGCGCGGACCTCCTGGTCCGCGCCGGCCGTGTCGCACCTGAGGTCGACCGCCGGGATCCGGCATGCCCCCGTGCGAGTGCCGGCCAGGTCGCCGGCACGTCGGGCCGGGACCGCGACGACCGGGCCGTCCCGTTCAGTGACGGGCGGCGAGCAGTCCGTCGGCCAGCCGGTCGGACACCGGGGCGCCCCAGCCGGTGACCTGGTCGTAGCCGGTCTTGGCCCGGAAGTCCTGGTTGCCACCGGAGGTCACGTCATGGAACGCCGACCCGTAGCTGCCGGAGCGGGCCAGTGCGTACAGCTTCGGGTTCACCTCGCCGAGCACTGCCTGGCCTGCGGCCTTGGCCTTCTGGTTGTAGAGCGCGGTGAAGCCGGACCACAACGGAGCGGCCGCCGAGGTGCCGCCGAAGATCTGCCAGCTCGGGCCGGACTGCCCCTGGGTGAAGATCGCGAACCCGCTGTTGGGATCGGCGTCGGAGGCGACGTCCGGTACGGTGCGCCCGGTGGCGTTGACGCCGGTGCCGCTCTGCCAACTCGGTTTGGCGAAGACCTTGGAGGTGCCGCCACCCGAGGTGCTCCAGGCTCGCTCGGCGGAGTACGCGTTGCCGTTCACCTTGAGGTTGGTGCCGCCGACACCGGTGTTGTACGGGCTCGAGGCCGGATAGTCGACCGCCGCCACGCCGGGGCCGCGGGCAGAGCGGGTGCAGTCGCGCGAGCCGTCGTCGCCGGAGGCGGAGAAGATGCTGATGCCCTGGGCGGCGGCCTGCTTGAAGGAGTTGTTCACGGCGGTCATGATCGAGGTGGTGGTGTCCGGCTCGCAGGAGCCCCAGGAGATGGAGATGACCGAGGCCTTGTTGTCCGCGACGATCTTGGCGGCCATGTCGACCTCGCCCCGGTCGCTGTTGGGTGCCTCGTAGATCAGTTGCTGGGCCTTGGGGGCGACACCGCGCACGATCTCGCTGTCCAGCTCGACCTCGCCCTGTCCCTCGCCGGGACGGGCGTCGTAGTTGGCGCCGTCGACCGAGACGGTCCGTACGGCCGGGCCGGACAGTCCGAACTTGCGGTCGTACGTGGTCAGATCGGACGAGCGGTAGCCGTCGAACTCCCAGAGGGCGACCGTGGTGCCGGCGCCGTTCGTGCCGAGCCTGTCGAGGTCGTAGGCGCCGTTGTACTGGGCCGGGCCGTAACCCCTCGGGGTGGCGGCCGGGGTCGAGGCGTCCGGCTTGGCGATTCGGGTGGTGCGATTGGTGTGGTCGTCCAGCCCGACGACCCCGGCGACGACGCCGGCCAGCTCGGACGGCACCGATGCGGGGGTGTCGTTGGCGTAGAAGGTCCGGTGCTGCGCACCGTCGACGTACCTGCTCTCGTGGGTCCCGAAGGCCGCGGCTATCCGGTCGGCCGTGCCTCCGACGTTGACCACCTGCCGGTTGGCGCTCACCCCGGTCACGGTCAGGCCCTGGGCCCTGAGGAAGCGGGTGACCTTGTCCACGTCGTCCTGGGTCGGACCGTATTCGGCCGTGAACTGGTCCGGCGTCAGGTACTTTCCGTACAGCGGATCACCCGGGGTCGAGACCGCGGTGAGGAACCGGTCGAGGGCGGCGGTGTTGCGCAGCTTGAGATTGACCGAGACCGCGAGCTGCTGGGCGGCGGTGAGGGCGCCCTGCTTCTGGGAATGGGACACGGCCGGGGACATGGTGTCCGGCAAGGCCGTTCGGGCGGCCGCAGCCTGCGGAGTCAGCGAGGCATTGGCACTCAGCGAGACGGCGGCCAGCGACACCACGGCCAGGGCGGCGGACAGGGCGAACGATCGGGATCGCACAGACTCCTCCGGAGGGCAGGGAACGTTCCGGGTTCGAGAACGTGCGGAAGAGCCTTGCAGAAAACCTTTTAAAGGAGGCTTAGGTCCGGTTTATCATCAGGTGATGACAAATCACATTCCCTTAACTGCAGGCCTCCTGAGAATTTGAGCCGGGAAGACCAGGGCGCGCCACCGGGTTTCCGGATCTTCCCGGCCGAGCGTCGAGCGGACTCGGACACGGTCGCTAAGCTCTGGCCGATGAGAACTCGAGTCATTCGCGGTTCGCGACGGCGGGTCCGTCGTCCGGGGTTCGGACTCGGTGTCGCGGATCGCGGCCGATTTCCGGGACACGGTGAACCCCGTGGATTCCTCGGCGGGAGGTCCACCACGCGCTTCGCCGCCGCCGGTGTTCCGGTCGTGCCGGGGTCACGTGCCGCTCGGGGACGGGCCGAGCGGCGCAGGGCCGCGCGGCGCGCGGCGCGCCGGAGGAAACGCTCCCGGCTGCGTGAGCTTCCGCTGATCGCGCTGGTGGCACTGGTGCTGGCCCTGCTGCTGAAGACCTTCCTGACGCAGGTGTTCGTGATTCCCTCCGGTTCGATGCAGAACACGCTCGGCATCGGCGACCGGGTCGTGGTCGACAAGCTCACCCCGTGGTTCGGCGGCCAGCCGCACCGCGGTGACGTGGTGGTGTTCAGGGATCCCGGCGGCTGGCTGGAGGCCGGTCGGCAGAACGCCTCGGACGGACCGGTACTGCACGGGGTGAAGACGGCCTTCTCCTTCATCGGCCTGCTGCCCTCCGACGACAGGCAGGACCTGATCAAGCGGGTGATCGGGGTCGGCGGCGACACCGTGGCCTGCTGTGACGACCACGGCAGGATCACCGTCAACGGCATCGCGGTGAACGAGCCCTACCTCGCACCGGGCAACGCGCCTTCTCAACAGTCCTTCGACGTAACGGTGCCCGCGGGACGGCTCTGGGTGATGGGCGACCACCGCGACGTGTCCGCCGACTCGCGCTTCCACATGCGGAATCCGGGCCGGGGAACCATTCCACTGACGAGCGTGGTGGGCCGAGCGGTCGCGATCGTCTGGCCTCTCTCGCGGATCCGGCACCTGGATGCACCGGCTGGGCCGCCCGCACTGCCGACCTCCGAAGGCCATGGGCCCGGTCGGCCGTCGCCCGGTCTCGACCCGCTCCCGGTACGGTCCCCGACCGCTCTGAGCGCGTTGGGCGTCCTCGTGTTCCCGGTCCGGCGACGACGGGGTGCGACCGGCGCGATCCGGTCGACTGCGGGGTGCGCGGCGGAACCACCCGGCTGCCGCATCGGGCCGTCGACCGGGCAGGCCGGCCAGGGGAGAGGTGGCGAGCGGTACGGCACCGGCCGACGTACTGGTTGAGCGGATCCTTAGGTGACTTTTAGGGGATCTCGCAGCCGGCGGTCCCGGCCCTCCGCACCTCCTACGATCGAACACATCGACGTTCGAGGCAGGTTGAGACCCCTGCTCCACCTGCGGCCCCGAAGCGGACTTCCGAGTGAACCCGAGCACCGGTCCGCGAGCGGCACTTCCCGACGGCCCCTGACCCACCGTCACGGCGCCTTTGTCAGAGGACCTCACATGACCCCACCGTCAGCTCGTCATCGCTCCGGCGGCCGAAGCCGCCGGGTGACCAGGCTCAGCATCGGCCTCGCCGGTGTACTCAGCGCCGGCGTCGCCCTCCTCGGCGTGTCCTTCGCCGCCACCACGCCTACCGCGCCGCACGCCGACGCACCGACCCAGCCCAACCCGAACTGCACCCTCAAGGTTCCGGCCAACCCGCTCACCGCCCAAGGCCTGGCCACGCCCTACACGTTGGTGGCGACCGATCCGGCCCAGGGCGCCTGCCACGAGTCCAACGCCAACCAGTCGGCGTTCGTCCAGGCGACCGTCCTCGACCCGGCCACCGGCGCGATCTCCGTCTACAGCCCCCTGGTCATCGACAGGGGAACCGCCCCCGCCGTGGCACCCGTCGTGCCGACCCTGCCGGCGAACGCCGTGGTCGGCATCTGGTTCGGCTACAACGGCAACGTCCTGTCCCTGGCCGGCCGCACCGCCTCCGGGAAGTGCGTGGGCGGCACCCCGGGCGGGCAGCCCTTCGGCCAGTTCGCGTACTGCAACGCGCCCGCCTTCTTCACCGCCGCCAACGCCGCGGAAGCAGCGGGCAAGCTCACCGTCCCGCCCCTGGGCACCGCCCGGGACGGCAGGCCCTGCCCGACCACTCGTGACTTCGGCGTGGTCGACCAGGACCAGAGCGACAACGTCACCACCGAGTACCTGTCCACCGCACAGGGCACGACCGCCCAGAGGACCGCGAAGAACCTCGCCGCCCTGCGAGGCGGAGCGACGATGCAACCCGCCGCGCTGCTCAACGGCAGCGACAACCTGCTGCTCGACAACTTCGTCGACCCGGCACTGGGTTGCACCCCGTGGAAGGCCCCCGATCTCGCCGACCCCGGCAGCAAGGTCACCTCACTCGCGCTCAACGAGCTCCAGGCCGCCAAGTACCAGGCGGCGCCCGTCGCGATCGTTCCGCTCAGCGACCCCATGGTCAACGAGAACAACCAGCAGAACCGGAACAAGACCAACCTCTACCGCGCGGGCGTGGACCAGCCCGCACTCAGCGCCGCCGCCAACGGCGACCCGACGGCCTACTGCACCAACCTCACCACACGCGGTGCCCAACGCATCAACCTCGACAAGCAGTTCACCGCCGCCGTCGCCTCACCCCAGGACGGCCAGAACCTCTTCGACTTCCTCACCCAGCGCTTCGCCGCCTCCCTCACCAATCTCGGCTGCCAGCAGGCAACACCGACTCCCACACCGACCGCCACCAGCCCCACCCCGACCACCAGGCCCACCGCCACCCCGACCGGCAAGCCGACCCCCAGCCGGCCGTCCGGTACCTGCTCCCCGGCGCAGTTGCTCGGCAATCCCGGCTTCGAGACCGGCGAGGCCGCGCCATGGACGGCCAGCAACGCCGTGATCGACGATGCCGAGGGGATGCAGCCCCGCTCGGGCAACTGGGAGGCCTGGTTGGACGGTTACCGCTCCCGCCACACCGACACCCTCTCACAGCAGGTGACCATTCCGGCGGGCTGCAGGGCCAGCCTCGGCTTCTGGCTGCACGTCGCCAGCAACAACCCGTCCACCGGCGCCGACACCCTTGCCGTCAAGGCCAACTCGACCACCCTGGCGACCTACTCCAACCGGGACACGGCCGACGGATATGTGCACAAGACCCTGGATCTCTCGGCCTTCGCAGGTCAGAAGGTGACGATCACCTTCACCGGCATCGAGGCCACGGGCGCCGAGTGGACCAGCTTCGTGATCGACGACACCGCGCTCAACGTCTCCTGACCACTCCGGCGGGCATCAGGACGAGGAGCCTGGGGGATGCACCGGCGAGGCCCGGCCAGGCCGGCCGACCAGCCGGGCACCACGCTGTCCGGGCACCGACCCCGGCGGGCGCGGCATCCAGCTGCGCCCGCCGGCCCGTACGCGGCCGGAGGTCGGAACCAACCCTCACCGCCGACCGATTCCGCCCCCTGAACGTCCGTTAAGGAACTGCTAATACTCGCCTAAGCTTCCCCAAATCCTGTCCTCCGAACACCGCTGACCAGCGGAAACCAGCGATCGCCGGGGCCGTGGCCAACCGGCCGGCCCGGTGTGTCCACCCCTGCCCGCCCGCCGGTTTGAAGATGCCGTCGACCGGCTCCACCCGTCGGCTACGGTGTGCGCCATGACGTCCATCCTTGTCGTCGAGGACGACCCCGCCATTCGCACCTCCCTGATCGAGCTGCTGGCCGGCCATCAGCTGGTGGTGCGCAGCTCCCCGGACGGGTTCGGCGCGCTGCGCGAGGTCGCCCAGTGGCAGCCGGACGCGGTGGTGCTGGACCTCGGTCTGCCGGACCTGGACGGCGCCGACGCGCTGAAGATGATCCGCGGCCTGTCGCAGGTGCCGGTGCTGGTGGCGACGGCGCGGGACGACGACGCCGAGATCATCAAGCTGCTCAACGCGGGGGCGGACGACTACCTGGTCAAGCCGTTCTCCGGCGGACAGTTGCTCGCCCGGCTGACCGCCGTCCTGCGTCGCTGCGCGGGGCCGACCCACACGTTCGGGCCCGGGGGCGGCGGGGCCCCCGGTAGCGCGCCCGGTGCGGACCAGGGGCCGCTGGTGCTGGGCGAGCTGCGGATCGACCCGCTCGCCCGTACGGTTCACCTGGCCGGCCGGGAGATCGGCCTGACCCGGCGCGAGTTCGACCTGCTGGCGTTCCTGGCTCTGAACGCCGACCGGGTGGTCTCCAAGCGGCAACTGCTCGCCGAGGTGTGGCGGCAGCCGTACGTGGACGAGCAGACCGTGGACGTGCATCTGTCCTGTCTGCGCCGGAAGTTGGGCGAGCGCGCCTCCCGTCCGCGCTTCCTGCACACCGTCCGGGGCGTCGGGGTGAAGCTGGTGTCGCCCCGGTGAGATCCGTCCTCGTCGCTCGGCCGCGACCGGTCCCCCGCGTGCGTGCGACGTTCCCCGCCGAGGGTGCGCAGCCCCGGACGCATCGGTGCCCACCTGTGCCGCCCGTCCTTGACCCCGGATGCGTGCGGCGCACGGTAGGGACCGCGAGGCACCGGGCGGTACGGGACACCTCAAATAGGCGGGATCACAATGAAGGTGACGTTCCGTCCGGACGGCTCCGATTCCGCGGAATACCGGCCGGAAGCCGTTCGCGAACACGGCTATGATGTGCGCCCATGATTTCCGTCCTCTCAACTACGGAGGCCTTTGCCGCCCTTGCCACACGCGGTGAGCGCGGCGCCGATCGAGATCTCCCGACGCGAAGACGCGAACCGGGAAATTCCGCTGCGATTGAGGGAATCGCCCGGCCGTGCTCGGTGACTCCCGATGCGGACGGGCATCCGCACATCCGGGACGGCGCCGACGCCGCCGTCGGCCGAAGGCCGTCCCGCGGCCCGGTGCCGGCGGTAGCCCGGTGAGGGCCACGCTCGCCACGGTCGCGCTGGTGGTGACGGTCATGGTCACCGTGTCGTTCCTCGTCCCGCTGGCCCTGCTCCTGCGCACCCAGGTCCAGACCCAGGCGATGCTGGCCGCCGAGCAGCGCGTGGCGACCGCGGTGCCGCTGCTGACACTGGCCCCGCATCAGGCCGATCTCGTCCAGGCGGTGGCCCGCACCGACACCGGACGCCAGCTCTGCATCCACCTGCCCGACGGCCGGCAGGCGGGCACCGCCCATGCCGGCACCGACCTGCTGAACCGGGCGGTGCGGGGCAGGACCGCGCTGACCGGCGGGGTTCCCGGCGGCCGGGACTATCTGCAACCCGTCCTGATCGAGCACGACCAGGTCGCCGTCGTCGAGGAATTCGTGCCCGATGCGGAGCTGAACCGAGGCCTGGACCGGGCCTGGACCGTCATGGCGCTGCTCGCCACGGTCCTGGTCATCGGATCGGTGCTGGTGGCCGACCGCCTCGGAGCCCGCGTGGTACGTGCCTCGCGCAACCTGTCCGATGCCTCGGCCGCCCTCGGCGCAGGCGACCTCGACATCAGGGTCGAGCCCACCGGTCCGCCCGAGCTCAGGGCGGCCGGTCATGCCTTCAACGCCATGGCCGACCGGGTCAGGCATCTGCTGGCGACCGAGCGGGAACTGGTGGCCGACCTGTCGCACCGGCTGCGCACCCCCATGACCGCACTGCGCCTCGCAGCCGAACGGATCGGCCCCACCCCGGCCGCACCCCAGCTGTCGAAGGCGGTCGAGCAACTCGAGTCCGAACTGGACGCGATCATCGTCGCAGCCCGCACACCGCTGTCCACCAGGCCGGTCGGGGCCGAGTCCGGCGTCGCGTCACGGGGCGCGGGCACCGGACGGCTCGGCCCGGCCCCCGGCGAGCCGTGCCAGGTGTCCGACGTCGCCGGTCACCGCGTCGGCTTCTGGGCCGTCCTCGCCGAGCAACAGAGCCGGATCTGCGTCTTCGAGACGACGGACGAACCAACGCCCGTTCAACTGCCGGACGACCACGTCGCAGCCATGGTCGACGCCTTGGTGGGCAACGTGTTCCGGCACACCCCCGACGGCACCGGCTTCGCCGTCAGCGTGCAGCGGACCGCCCAGAGCGTCGTCCTGGTGGTCGAGGACAACGGGCCCGGCATCGCGGACCCGGTCGGCGCGCTGTCCCGAGGGGCCAGCGGTGCCGGATCGACCGGCCTCGGGCTGGACATCGCGCGCAGCGCGGCCGAATCGACCCGCGGGCACCTTCGCATCGGTCGCAGCGCGCTGGGTGGAGCGCGGGTGGAGGTGGACCTCGGCCTGGCCGCCGAGAACAGGCGGACCCTCGGCCGCCCGTGGCGCAACCGCCGTCGCCGAGCGCAGAAGGCGCCCGGCCGACGAGGCTGAGAAAACCGGGGCGGATCGAGGCCCGACTCCACTTCAGTGCGCGGGCCGATCAACAAGGCGGGAAAATCAATTACTGACGAAACGTCTTACAGCTCTTTCTTTCGCTGATGATTCATCATCTTCCGCCGGACGCAAGCAGACTGGTAAGTTCCCCTCCAACCGGCGTCCGCCACCGGAGGACCTGACCGCGCCGAAGTCCGGAGATCCGCCGGAACGTCCCGCCGTGAATACCGATACTCACGACGTCAGGCAAGGTGCCCCACCCACGGCACTCTCCGCCCGCCGGCGGTATCCCGGACTCACCGTTGCGCCCGGAACCGAGCAGTGAGTGTTCGACCACATGCCTGCCCGCCGGCATGGTCAGGAGTGAAGATGCCACATTCGGGGACCGTGACAATCCCTGAGGCCATGTCCGCCGACCGGATCCCGGACAGCCGACAGTCGGACGGACCCACCGCCGCTCAGTCGACGCACCGCCACCAGGAAGCGGTACTGGCCTACGCCCGCTCGTGCTGCGCCGACCGACGTGCCGCGCAGGAGCTCGCGAACGAGGCGTGGCAGCGGGCCGGGGAAGCCGGTGACCCCGGCGTCGGCCCGGCGCTAAGCCGCCTGCGCCTGCTGGCCGAGGTGAGAAGGACGGCGGCCGGGTGGGCCGACACGGGACGTGGATCGGCGCTGAGCGCGGCCTTCACCGTCTGGCTCGCAGGTCTTCCCCAGCCAACCGAGGGGGAACCGTCGGCACGCGCGGCGCTCGCCGCGGCGGAAGCGGACTCGCTCGTTCTGCGTGCGTTCCGGAGCCTGCCCACGGCGCGGCAGGACGAGCTGTGGCAGTGCCTTGTGGACGCCGCCGCCGGGCCGTCCGCCCGCACCTCGCACGCCGGGACCGCTGCTTGGCAGAGTCTTCAGGACGAGTGTCTCAAGGTGTACGCCTCCCGGGCGCCCCAACGCGCCTGCCGACACCTGGCCGCACGGCTCGGTGACCACGTCCGGCAGGCTACCGGCAGTGAGACGCGCGACCTCGACCGCCACCTCGCCGGGTGCGACAGCTGCCGACGGGCCCGGGCGGACCTGGAAGCCATCCGCACCCGGCAGCGGCCCGCCCTGCTCAAGGCGCTGGTGCTGTGGCCCGCGGAGCCAACGGCGACGGCCCCCACCCCTGAGCGGGAGCCCGGCGACCCGAGGCCCGGCGCCCGCGACCGGAGCCGACGCCTGCCCCGACCGCCACGCACCGGCAGGCGAACCGGCCGGCGCGTGCTGATCTCGCTCGCCGCGGTAGGTGCAGGTGTCCTGGCCGCGCTCGCCGTCGCCGGCGTGCTCCTCACCACGGTGGAAGACGCCGGAGAACACCCGCAGCCGGCCGACGCCCCGACACTGCCCGCTCCCGACAGGTCACTGCCGACCACGGGCTTCGGCGGCACGCCCCCGGAAATCAGTTCGGCGGCGATGTCCTCCGATCCGCCGGCCGCCTCCGCCTCGGCCGCCTCACCCACCGGCACCACCTCACCCATGCAACCGGCGGCCGCCACACCCACCGGCGATACCAACTCGCCCATGCAGCCGGTCGCCGGGCTCCCGCTCGTCAACCACGGCTCGGGGCTCTGCGTCGGCATCACGACTGCCACACAGGCTGCCGGCCCGCTGCAGCTCCAGCAGTGCACCGGCCAGGCCACCCAGCGCTGGCAGCGAGTGCCGGCCGGTCAGGGCAGCTACCAACTGCGCAACACCGGCACCGGGGCATGTCTCGACGGCACCACGGAGGGCGGGAACAGCGTCACGGTCACCCTCCAGGCGTGCCGGTCCGATTCCGGGCGTGCCGAGCAGCTCTGGCGGTTCGCACCGGACGCACGGTCGGACACATTCCGCCTCGTGTTCCTCCCACCGGTACCCTCCAGCGACTATCCCGCGCACTTGCTGGGTCCGCAGGACTGGTCGAAGGCGGACCCGCCACACCCGGGATCGCTCCTGGTGCACCTGCCGAACTACTACAACTCCGACAACTTCCTCTTCACCATGGGGTGACCAGGCGCCCCGCCCGGTCACCGGGACGCCGGAACGCCGGAACGTGCCGATCCTGCCGATCCTCGGCGGCGATGCAACGCGGCAAGCCCGCCGACCAGACCAGGCGTCGCCGGACCTGCCGAGTGAACGCACGGCGGCGAGGGTGAGGTTGCTCCGCTTTGGGGTCTGTCCAGCGTTCTTTATTACAGACCCGTAGCCGACGAGGCTGCCCTGGTCTACGAGGCTACGGAGTCCATGCTCTCGGGCGTTCGCAGGCACCACGCTCTGCCGGGGTAGCTGGCCTGCTCGGCGTTGTCAGAACCGGAAGCGACGGCGGGTCCTACTACCGTGGCGACTACGGCGACCCCGGTGCCTACGGCGCGGCCGGATACGGCTCCGACCCGGAACCCGACCCTCTTGGCACCTTTGCGGCCTCTGGTACGGGGCGCGTCAGTCGAGGGTCAGGCCGAGGACGGCTTCGGGGAGAGCGAGGCAGACCACACCGCTCGGGTCGATTGCGAGGGAATGGGCAGCAAGCCCGAGGCGCAGGTCGACCACCGTGGCGGCGGAGCCCAGGCGGCGGAGGCGGACCAGGCCGTCGGCCCAGGCAGCCGTGATCACGAGGCCCCGGGGTGTGTGGGCGACGGCGACGGCGGTGACCGCGCAGGACCGGTCGTCGATCTGCTCCGCTGCCGGCCCGCGCCCGTGCATCCAGCTGTACACCTTGCCATCCTGGCCGCCGGTCACCATCAGGACGTCTCCGTCCGCCCGGGCCGCGGCGACGGCGGTGACCGGGCCCCGATGGACCGGCCGATCCGACAGCACGACCGACCGACCGGCATGGGTACGGAACCACGCCAGATAGCCGACGCTGTCGCCGAGGGCCAGCACCGGGCCGTCGTCGTCGCTGAGGGTGGCCATCGCGGTGAGCCCGTTGGCGAACGCCCTGGGCGCCCAGTCGACCGCGGAGTCCAGTTCGTGATCCCTCGCATTCGACAAGGGCAGGGTGGCTATGACGCCCTCGGGCTTCAGCAGGAGCAGCGAGCCGTCCTGGGCACAGGCGACGGCAACCGAGTCGTACGGGGGGATCCGGCACGGATCGTGCTTCTCGGTGTCGTTTCCGGTTTGCGGGTCGATGAACCGGAGGAATCCGTCGACGACCACCATGACGCTCCCGGTGCAGGGGCCGTGTCCGGGTGTCATCCAACGTACCGTCTGCTCGCGGCGCTGCCAGTACGACCAGACCGCTCTCCAGCGCTGTCCGGAAACGGCGGCGCACCGGTCCGCGGCCTCCTGCTCACGGCCGGTCAGCCAGGCGTGCAGTGCGCCTGCCCGGTCGGCCGGGCCGGAGGCGGCGCACACCGGGCCCGCGAGGTGCCATGCCCGGGCGAAGGCACTCTGCGGGAGCTGGGCAGGCTCGGTGTATCCGGGCCCGATGAGGCCCGCGTCCAGGTTGGCGGCCATCTCCTCCTCGGTGACGGGGACAGGTTCGTAGCCGGGCTCGGTGTGCTCGAAGGCGGCGGTCACCGCGGCCGGGTCCGCATGGATCAGGAACTCCGGGTCGGAGAGGAGCTGGTCGGCGATGCCCGAGCGCACGGCGTGTCGCAGCAGGAGTCCTAGCCGCTGCGGGTCGGTGTTCCCCAGGTCCGGCCGACCGTCGCCGGTTCGGGGCACGCCGGCGGCAATCTCCCGCACCAGGGCGGTGTGATCTACGACGAGCGGGGGAGACGCCACGACCAGGGCCGTGAGTTCTTCCGGTTGCAGTCGCCAGGCCTGACCGTCGGTCGGCGGCGGCAGATGCCCGGCGGCACGGCGGACGATGTCGGGTCCGCCGGCCCCCGCCAGAGCGGCCCACTGCTCGCCGGTCATCGGCTGCCCGGCGGCTGCGAGTGTGCGGATGGCGGGGCGCAACTCGTCGGGTAGCGCCGTCCACCAGGCCGCGGAGAGCGCGGACGCCCGGTCGGCGGGCGACGCCGACGGGTCAATGGCCGCCTCGGCCGGGGTGCGGGCGGCGAGGTGGGCCAGGCCGGGGCTCGGGTACACCTGGTCGGCTGCCACCGGGGCACCGGTCGCCTCGGCGCACCAGGCGGTGAAGCGGTTCCGGTCGGTCCAGCGGGGGTCGTCGAGGTCGAGTACGGCCCCGTTGGGTGCGGCGGCGGTCAGTGCCGTGGCGGCGGGCGTGCCGGAGGCGGACTCCACCAACAATCTCAGCCAGGGGACTTGGAGCAGCGGGGTGAGCAACTCGGTGGCGATCCGCTCGGGCATGTCGGGCAGCAGGTCGCTGCCGGCTCGGTCCAGGTCGGTGACCACCAGGACCCGGGGTATGCCGTCCTGCAGTGCCGCCATCAGGTCGGCGGGGGTTCGGGCGGCCACGTTGAGCCGGTCGGCCAGCAGCCAGGTGGCGCTGCGGACCGTCAACCCGGCTGCGGAGAGCGCCACATGGACGCGCCGACCGGTGCGGGGGTTGTCGGGCGGGCAAGCGTCGGTGAGCCAGGTGAGCAGATGGGTGCGGCCGCTGCCGGAGGAGCCCGCGATCCGGCAGAACCTCGGTGCCCTCGGGTCTTCCAGCCAGTCCAGCAGTGCCCGTCCGGCCGGGCGGCGGCCCGCCTGCAGCGGCGGCACCGCACCGGCCTCGCCGGAGGGGGCGGCAGTTTCGGGGGCGGAGCCGTAGACCGGGTTGTGCCAGAACCGCAGCAGCACACCCTCGGAGTCGACCTGCCACGCTCCCTCGACCGCGTGCGGGGACACCCGTCCCGCGGGGTCGTGGCCCTCATCGATCTTGTACAGCCAACCGCCCGCGTCGCGGGCCAGCACCGCCTGCTCGGATCCGAGACGTGGGTCGGGGCGCCAGCGGGGCGGCTTCACCGGCTCCGCCGGGGGCACCCAGTCCTCGGCGGCCAGTTTCCGCACCTCCGCAAGGCTGCTCACCGCCTTGGACTCGGGAGTGATACGCCCGGAGAGCGAGTTGCCGGGCTCCGCGAAGAGCTCCTGGACTGCCTGGGACGGGGAGATCCCCCGAGCCTTGGCATCGAGCAGCTTCCCGTACCAGAAAATGGCACTGTTCCGGTGGTCGCCGAGCAGTCGCCGCTGGAACCCGGCCGCACCGTCGGTGTCGCAAGTCCACAGGTAGCCGGTCACCTCGCCGTCCGCCCTGACCACGGTGAAGTGCTCGACGGGCTTCTCGGTGGTTGCCGCGTACCGGGGAGCCTCGCTGACCACCTTGAACTGAAGGTCCTGGTTCAGACGCTCGCTGGTCCAGTTGTTGCCGTTCACTCCCGGCCCCTCTCCGTCATCACAGGACTTCACCGAAAATATGAACCTTGTTGCCTACCGTGACGACTCGGTTGGCGCGCCATTGCAGTCCTCTGGCGAGCAGCAGTTCTCTTTCGGTAGCGCCCAGCGAGCCCACCTTCTCCATCCACAATGCAGGCGTCCCCTTCGGGACGACGAGGTGCATGACGGCCTGCTTGCCCTGCCACATCGCGGGAAGGTCGCCCAGCGAGGTCGACATGTAGCCGCCTTCGGTGAAGGTCTTTCCGGCGAGCTCCTCCGGATTGGATATGTTGAAATGCCCGAGATCGGTACCCCGGCTGACGACCAGGTCCGTTGGGACTTTCTGAGCCTCGAGCGCCTTGTCGATCAGAGCGGAGGCCCTTTCGATATTGGGCGTCATCGGTATGTCACCCCGATTCGCGCCGTTGACATGCTGATACGAAAGTCCTTTGGCGGCGTTCTCTTCGCCGTGCGTGTAGTTTTCCAACGCGAATTTCTGATTTGCGGGAAGCTCGTCGGCCGTCTTGTTCCAGGTTCTGGCGGCGAACTCCTTGGCCTCGGCATCGTCGAAGGTGCGGCCGCGCTGGGCCAGATCCTGCTCGGCGGCCCGCAGGTTCTCCTGCTGCCGTGCCTGCTCCAGCGGGTCGTGGGGGGCGGTGCCATGGTCCGATGTCATGGCAGCGGGTTCGCTGGTGGCGGGTTCCGGAGCTTCGTGGTGGTGAGGCGCCGACGCCTCGGACTCCGAGTGATGAGCCTGGGGGGCCTCGGGCTCCGAGACGTGTGGATTCTCCGCCGCCGTCGGCTCGGGTGTGTGCTCGTGGACCGGGGCGGGTTCGTGGACCGGGGCCGGCTCGGGCCCGGGCGCGTGAACCTGGGCGGGTTCGTGGACCGGGGCTGGCTCGGGCGTGTGAACCTGAGCGGGTTCGGGTGCATGGACGGGGGCGGGTTCGGGTGCGGGTGGGCGGACGGCGGGTTCGGTGGGCCGGACGTGCTGGGGGAAGGCGCTCACGTCGAACTGGGGCGCGCCGGGGCGGTTGAACGCGGAGGCGCCGGCCTGCTCGGC